>NZ_JCBANN010000082.1:0-19909 GCF_059761975.1 Achromobacter sp. 46006 | reverse complement strand
TCGATCTCCAGGTCCGGCGCGGCCTCGCGCACCAGCTCCAGCGCGCGGCGCATCTTGGCGCCCGAGGCCGAACTGCCCGAGCCGAAGTTCGAGCGCGACAGCAGCGCCACCTTCGGCGCCAGGAACAGGCGACCCATTTCGCGCGCGGCGGCGATGGTGAACTCGGCGATCTGCTCGGCCGAAGGTTCATCGTTGACGTGCGTGTCCACCAGCACCACCGTGCGCTCGTTGAGCAGCAGGATGTTCATAGCGGCATAGACGTTGGCGCCGGGACGGCGGCCGATCACCTCGTCGACGAAGCGCAGGTGGTCGTGATAGGCGCCGACCGTGCCGCAGACCATGCCGTCGGCATCGCCCAGGTGCACCATCATCGCGCCGATCAAGGTCAGGCGGCGGCGCATTTCGACGCGCGCCATTTCCTTGGTGATGCCGCGGCGGCACATCAGCTCCCAATACGTGGTCCAGTACTGGTGGAAGCGCTCGTCGTATTCGGGGTTGGTGACTTCGACGTCCTCGCCCAGGCGCAGCCGCAGGCCGAACTTCTCGATGCGCGACAGCAGCACGGCGGGACGGCCCACCAGGATCGGGCGCGCCAGGCCTTCGTCGACGATGACCTGCACGGCGCGCAGCACGCGTTCGTCTTCGCCTTCAGTGAACACGATGCGCGATTTGCCGCCGCCCCGCACGATGCGCTTGGCGGCCGAGAACAGCGGCTTCATGAAGGCGCCGGAGTGGTACACGAACTGCTGCAACTGCTCTTCGTAGGCTTCCAGGTCGGCCAGCGGGCGCGTGGCCACGCCGCCTTCCATGGCGGCCTTGGCCACCGCCGGCGCGATGCGCACGATCAGGCGCGGATCGAACGGCTTGGGAATCAGGTAGTCGGGGCCGAACGAAATATCGTAGGTGCCATAGGCCGCGGCCACCACTTCGTTCTGCTCTTCCTCGGCCAGTTCGGCAATGGCGTAGACCGCTGCCTTTTCCATCTCGCGCGTGATGGTGGTGGCGCCCACGTCCAGCGCGCCGCGGAAGATGTACGGGAAGCACAGCACGTTGTTGACCTGGTTCGGGTAGTCCGAGCGGCCCGTGGCCATGACCACGTCGTCGCGCACGCCGTGCGCCACTTCCGGCAGGATTTCCGGCGTGGGGTTGGCCAGCGCCAGGATCAGCGGGCGCGGGCCCATCTTGGCCACCATCTCGGGCTTGAGCACACCGCCGGCCGACAGGCCCAGGAACACGTCCGCGCCCTCGATGACTTCGGCCAGCTTGCGGGCGTCGGTCTTTTGCGCGAAGCGCGCCTTGTCAGGGTCCATCAAGGTGGTGCGGCCTTCGTACACCACGCCCTCGATGTCGGTGACCCAGATGTTCTCCAGCGGCAGGCCCAGGTCCACCATCAGGTCCAGGCAGGCCAGCGCGGCCGCGCCGGCGCCGGAGGTCACCACCTTGACCTTGTCGATGTCCTTGCCCACCACTTTCAGGCCGTTGATGAAGGCGGCGGAAACCGTGATGGCGGTGCCGTGCTGGTCGTCATGGAAGACGGGAATCTTCATGCGCTCGCGCAGCTTGCGCTCGACGGTGAAGCATTCAGGCGCCTTGATGTCTTCGAGGTTGATGCCGCCGAAGGTGGCTTCCAGCCCGGCGATGATCTCGACCAGCTTGTCCGGGTCGGTTTCGTTGATCTCGATGTCGAACACGTCCAGGCCGGCGAACTTCTTGAACAGCACCGCCTTGCCTTCCATCACCGGCTTGGAGGCCAGCGCGCCGATGTTGCCCAGGCCCAGCACCGCGGTGCCGTTGGAAATCACGCCCACCAGGTTGCCCCGGCCGGTATAGCGGAACACGTTGGCCGGGTCCGCCACGATTTCCTCACAGGCCGCCGCCACGCCGGGCGAGTACGCCAGGGCCAGGTCGCGCTGGTTGACGAGCGGCTTGGACGCCACGACGGAGATCTTCCCCGGGGTGGGAAACTCGTGGTAATCCAGAGCGGCCTGGCGGTCTGTTTGAGAATGCATGGGGCGGCGCCTCCTAGTCTTGAACAGGGCAGATTCTAGGATGGCAGGCATAAGGCGAGCATTCGGATTTAATATTGTCACATCACCTTTTTCTTATGTCTTGTCTATGACACCGTTTTCACCGGACGAGGTGCTCCGGAAACTGACCTCGCGGCTCAAGATGCGGCACCTGATGCTGCTGTTACAAATCGAGCAGCACCGTTCCCTGACCCGGGTGGCCGAACACATGGCCACCAGCCAGCCTGCCGTGACCAATGCCCTGGCCGAACTGGAGAGCATGTTCGACGTACCGCTGTTCGATCGCTCGGTGCGCGGCATGACCCCCACGCCGCTGGGCGCGGTGGTGCTGGCGCGGGCCCGCGCGCTGGTCCATGACCTGGGCCACCTGGTGCAGGAAATGGAGGCCGTGGCCGCCGGCCACGCGGCCCACCTGCATATCGGCGTGATCCCGTTCGTCTCGGGACAACTGCTGTCGGCCGCCATTGCCCGCACCATGCCGCAGGGGCGCGGGATCACCGCCACCATCCACGAAGGCCAGGGGCCGGCCTTGCTGCGCCAACTGCGCGACCACACGCTGGACGTGGTGGTGGGGTGGGCCACGCCATCGGTGGACCTGGGCCGGATCGACTTCGAAGTGCTGTATCACCAGCCGCCGCGCCTGATCGCCAGCCGCCGCCTGGCCGCGCGGCTGGGCCGCGCGCGGCTCGAATGGAACATGCTGGCCGACCTGGACTGGATCCTGGGCACGCCCGACAGCCCGATCCGCGAGCAGGTGGCCGACATTTTCCTGCGCGCCGGGCTGGCGCCGCCGACGCCTTCGGTGCAGAGCGACTCGTCCAAGCTGATCGGCGAGATGATCGTGGCCAGCGACCGCGCGGTGTCGATCCTGCCGGCCGACATCGCCGACGAGCTGGTGCGCATCGCCGGCGCGGCGATCGTGCCGTATTCTTTCGACTGGACCTTGCCGCCGATTTCGTTGTTCACCCGCGCCGACGGCTTGCGCCGCAATGTCGACGCCCTGTTCGCGGCGGCGCTGCGCGAGGTCTTCAGTCGTGGCGGACGGGCCTGAGCCCGCCGCCAGCCTTCGCCCGGCCCACTACGGAGCCCGCCATGCGCGCCAACCAGTTCGTCATGCACCGCAGCGCCCTCGCCGGCGTACAGGCCGTGGCCGCCCGCAGCGCCCGGACCTTTGCGCGGCATACGCATGACCAGTTCGGCATTGGCGTGATACGCCAGGGCGGACAGGTGTCGCACAGCGGCCGCGGCCAGGTCGAGGCAGGCCCGGGGCAGGTGATCACGGTCAATCCCGGCGAGGTGCACGACGGCAGCCCCATTGGCGGCGAGCGTGCCTGGCAGATGCTGTACCTGGACCCCGCGGTGGTGGCCGATGCGGCCGCCAGCCTGGATGGCGCCGGCGGATTCGAATTCGAACATCCGGTGATGGACGCGCCGGCGCTGGCGGCGGACTTGTTGTCACTGTACGCGCTGGCCATTGCCGATACCGAGCCGTTGGCGCGCGATACGCTGCTGCTGCGGGTGCTGGCGCGCGCCGGCCGGCAGGCCGTGCGCGCATCGCCGCGGACCGGGGCGCCCGCCGGCATCCGCCATGCGCTCGACCTGATCGATGACGCGCCCGCCGCCGCGCTGTCCCTGGCCGACCTGGCCCGGGCCTGCGGCCTGAGCCGCTTCCAGGTGCTGCGCGCGTTCCAGCGGGCCACCGGCATGACGCCGCATGCGTACCAGATGCAACGCCGCCTGCTGCTGGCCCGCCGCCTGCTGCGCCAGGGCCTGGCGCTGGCCGACACCGCCGCGGCCGCCGGCTTTGCCGACCAGAGCCACATGACGCGGCTGTTCTCGCGCGCCTATGGCGTGTCGCCCGGACGCTACGCGCTGGCCGCCGCCTGACCGCCGCGCCCCCGGCGCGCCGACGCTGCAATTTCGTTCAAGACCGCGCACGCCCGCCACGCCTACGCTGCGGCCTTGTCCCGCATCCGGCCGCTTTCCATGAACCGAATCCAAGGCTATGCCTGCCTGGCCGCCGCCATGGCGCTGGTGGGCAGCACCGTCGTCGCCAGCAAGATCATCGCGGCCGGCCTGCCGCCTTTCACCGCCACCGCCTTGCGCTTCGCGCTGGCGCTGCCCTGCTTCGCGCTGCTATGGCGCCTGACCGGCGCGCGCCTGCCGCGCCTGCGCCGGCGCGACTGGCTATTGCTGGCGGCACAGGCCATCGCCGGCAGCGTCGGCTACACCACGCTGCTGATCGCCGGCCTGGCGCGCACTTCGGCGGTGGATGGCGGCGTGATCCTCGGCACCCTGCCGCTGGTGTCGGCCGCCATCGCCATCGTGCTGCTGGGCGAACGGCCCGGCAAGGCCACATTGCTGGCGATCGGCACCGCGGCCGCGGGCGTGTGGCTGATGACAGGCGGCGGCGCGATGGCAACGGACGCCGGCTCCTGGCATGGCAATGCGCTGGTGCTGGGCGCGGTGCTGTGCGAAGGGCTGTTCATCCTGCTGCACAAGCGGCTGCGCGCGCCGGTGCCGCCGCTGGCATTGTCGACGCTGATGTGCGCCATGGGCCTGGCGGTCTGCCTGGCCGCCAGTCTGGCCGAAGCGCCGTGGACGCTGGCGCTTTCCACCCATGCGCTGGGAGCGGTCGCCTATTACGCGCTGGTGCCGACCGTGGCCGGCTTCGTGCTCTGGTATGCGGGCGCGGAACACGTCGCCGCCTCGGAAGCGGCCCTGTTCACCGCCATCGCCCCACTGTCGGCGGTGCTGCTGGCGGCCCTGTTGCTGGACGAGTCGCTGTCCGCGCGCCAGCTCGCGGGCATGGCGTGCGTGCTGGGCGCGGTTGCCATCCAGGCGCGGCGGCGCAACGACTTCAGCCGCGACTGAACGCCAGCGCGAAGTCATCGGAAAAGATGTCCGCCAGCGATTGGCGCAGGACGGCGGCGCGCTCGACGCCATAGGCCGCCTCGAAGCGGCGCTGCGCATCCCTCCACAGGCGCTCGGATTCGGCCAGCTTGGCGCGGCCGGCGTCGGTCAGCGCCACGCGGCGGCTGCGGCCGTCGCGTTCGTCGCGCGCCATGCTCACGTAGCCATCGCGCTGCAACGGCTTGAGGTTGTGCGCCAGGGCCGAACGGTCCAGCACCATGGCTCGCGCCAGGTCGGTCATCGACGGCGTGCCGGCGCGGGCGATGTGCATCAGGATGGAATGCTGCGACACCTTCAGGCCGCAGGGCGCCAGCACGGCGTCATACAACTGCGAGACGCGCCGGGTCGCCTTGCGCAGCGCGGCGCCGTTGCAGACCAGCGGGTCCCGGAGAATGGCGGAGGAATCGGCGTCGGACATAGGAGTGCGGCGGATGGAAAAGCAGGCGCGGCCCGGCACAGGGCTTGCGGCAAGTCCATAACGCTACTGCGGCTCGGCATCCCCGTCCAGCACCGGCAGCACCGGCAAGGCGCCGCGCCGATGCGCGCGGCCTAAGCCGCCGGCGCGTCGCGCAGGGCATAGGCCACCAACTGCTGGGCATAAGCCGGCAGCTCGCCGCGTACGCACAGCACCAGGTCGCGCACCGCCCAGTCGTCCACCAATGCCACCCGCCGCACGCCGGCCGCGCGGCCGTAGCGCACGGCGGCGACCCGCGGCACGATGGCAATGCCCACGCCCTGCCCCACCAGGCGGCACACCGCGTCGAAACTGCGCAGCCGCACCCGGTACGACAGCGCCTTGCCATGGCGGCGCGCGTGGTGCGCAAGGTGTTCCTGCAAGGCGCTGCCTTCGACCAGGCCGACGAACGCCTCGTCCGCCACGTCGGCCAGCAAGGCGGTCGCGCGCCCGGCCAGAGGATGATCCGGCGGCACCACCAGCGCCAGGGGATCGTGGCGAAAGCGCGAGACCCGCAAGCCGTGCAGGTCGGCTGAGTCGGCCAGCACGCCGATGTCGCACGTCCCCGCGCGCAAGGCGTCGGCGATTTCATAGCTGAGGCGCTCTTCGAGGTCGACCGACACGCGCGGATGGTCCTTGAGGAATCCGCCCAGCACCGCCGGCAGGTATTCGCTCAGCGCGGTGGTATTGCACAGCACCCGCACGTGGCCCTTGAGGCCCTGGCCGTAGTGATCCAGTTCGCCGCGCATGCGGTCCATCTGCGCCAGCACCAGGCGCGCGTGGTGCGCCAGTGTGCGGCCCGCCGGGGTGGCCTGCACGCCGCGATGCTCGCGCAGCAGCAGCGGCACGCCGAGCGTTTCCTCCATGCCGCGGATGCGTTCGCTGGCCGAGGCCAGCGTCATGTGCGAACGCCGAGCGCCCGCGGTGATGGAGCCGGATTCCTGCACGTTCAGGAAGAGCCGCAGATCGGTCAGGTCGAATCGCATGGAAAAAGCGTAGCACGCCAGGCTCAGGCTGTTCCATAGGCCAACTCTGCCACATACCGATAGGGGAAAGTGCCGCCATGAAGGCAGAATGCTTCCGTCCACAACGGAAAGCTGAGTGTTTGTATGAGATCCCCCCTACGCCAAAGGCTGCCCGGGACCGGAAGCGCGCAAGTGCCGGCGCGGCATTCCTCAGGTCACGCCGTAGCCAGAGTCGCGTCGGCCGCGCGATGCGGTGCCGCATGAACGCCAGCGATCTGTTGGGCACGGGCACGGCGGCGCTGCTGGCCGCGACCGCCGCGGTATTCGCGTTGGCCGGCGTGGTCAAAGGTGTGGTGGGATTGGGCCTGCCGACCATATCGATGGCCATGCTGGCGCTGATGATGGCGCCTGCGCAGGCGGCAGCGCTGCTGATCGTGCCATCGCTCGTCACCAACCTGTGGCAGGCGCGGCCGTGGCCGACACTGACGCGGGTGCTGCGCCGCATCGCCGCCATGCAGGCCGGCGTCTGCGCCGGCACCCTGGCCGGCGCCTGGTGGCTGGGCGCGCCGGCCGGCCGCTGGGCCGGCGTCTGCCTGGGCATCGCGCTGGTGGCTTATGCGGCCTGGGGCCTCTGGGGCACGCCGCCCGCGGTGCCGGCGCGGCACGAGCGCGCGCTTGGCGCCGCGGTGGGCGCGGTCACGGGCCTCATCACGGCGGCCACCGGCGTCTTCGTGATTCCCGCCGTGCCCTATCTGCAGGCGCTGAACCTGGGCAAGAACGATCTGATCCAGGCCATGGGCATCTCGTTCACGGTGTCCACGCTGGCGCTGGCGGCGGGGCTGGGGCTGAACGGCGGCTACAGTCCGGGCGCGGCCGGCGCGTCGGTATCGATGCTGCTGCCGGCGCTGGCCGGCATGGCCCTGGGCCAATGGCTGCGCGGCCGGATGTCGGCGCGCGCGTTCAAGCGGTGCTTCATGGCCAGCCTGGCGCTGTTGGGCGCCTATCAGGTGGCGCAGGGTCTGGCCGGGTAGGCGCTGGCGCGTCAGGCCGCCATGCGCCGCTCGTCGACGAAACCGATCGACACCGACATCTCGCGCCAGCGCGCCAGCTCCTGCTGCACCGACTGGATCTTGCCCCGCGCCTGGTCGAAGGCGTCGCGGCCCAGGAACAGGTGCAGCGGCGCGTATTGCGCGTGCGCCGCCTGGATCAGCGCGCGCGCCGCCTTAACGGGGTCTCCGGCCACAGGATGGCCGCCTTGCGCGGCGCGGTCCGCTTCCGGATGGCCGCCGTCGTGGGGCCGCGCCCGCATCGCGCCAGGGTAGACCAGCGACACGCGCACGCCATGCGGCGCGGCTTCCAGGGCCAGCGCCTCGCTCAGGCCACTGACGGCGAACTTGGCGGCGCTGTAGGCGCCCCAACCCGCGCTGGCGCCATCGAAGCCCAGGATCGACGAGACATTGAACACATGGCCGGCGCGCTGGGCCCGCAGGCGCGGCATCACCGCCCGCACCACGTTCAACACACCGAACACGTTGATATCGAAGCTGTCGCGCAACGCGGCATCGGACAGCGTTTCCAATCCGCCCGCCAGCCCATGGCTGGCGTTGTTGACCACCACGTCGATACGGCCGAACGCAGCGATGGCGCTATCGACCGCGCGGCGCACCTGGTCTTCGTCGGCCAGGTTCACCTCCAGAGGCAGGAAGCGGCCTTCGAGCTTGGCGCCCACCGCGTCCAGCAGCGCATCGACGTCGCGCGACGTGGCCGCGACCTTGTGGCCCTGGTCCAGCAGCATCCTGACCAACGCCAGGCCCAGGCCGGCCGAGGCGCCCGTCACAAACCAGATTTTTTCGGTGCTCATGCGATCTCCCTCTACTTGCGGCCGACGGCAACAGGCCGGCGGCCCGCTGGCGCCCACGGATTCACGCGGAACCCATCGACTGCAAGCGTGAGAGGGATAGTAGAAATCGCGCGCGGCGGCGTACAGGCTCGTTCTTGCGTGAAACTTGCCTATTCCTGCGCGATTGCCGGGCGCGCTCCCGCAGGGACGGGCCAGGACGCGGCGCGCGCATCCTGGCGGCAGGCGCGGAATCAGCCCAGCGCGCTGCGGTAGTGCGCGCTGTCGAAGCGCGGCGTGCTGTCGGCCGGCGTATCGTCGGCTACTGACACGAACGCGGGCGTGGCGGCTTCGACGCCGAAAAGGGAAAGCTCGGCGCTGACCAATGCAAACAGGAAATTAGCCATGATGACTCCTTGGGTTCAGATGCCCAGACCGGCGGCGGTTGCGTCAGTCTTCTATAAGACATGGGCACCATGATGCGGGGTGGCGCGACGCGCGTCCATTTGGTTTCCTCAATCGCGGCGATTGAGCGCCCGCCGGGCAGGGAAGCGGGGAATGGCGGATAATCCGCCTGTTTCCCGCCCATGAGGCGGCGGTTTCATGCCGGCGCCCACGCCCGGCAGCATTCGGAGTCAGCTATGTATCGCGGCATTGAGGCGATCGAACACTTCATGATTTCGCTCGGACTGACCTGGCAGCCCGGCCGCACCGAGAGCGCCGAGCTGCGCGCCAGCTATCGCATCGGCAACACCCGGCCGCTGGGCATCGACCGCACGCTGGTGGAGTTCCACTGCGATGCCAAGCGCCCCAAGGTCTGGGTGCCGGAGTTCTCGCGCACCAGTTTCCACCAGTGGTTCGAAGTACCGTTCCAGGAATTCGAATTCACGCCGGGGGGCTCGATGCTGAAGATCAAGGCCGCGGCGCGCGGCAACGCCCCCCCTTACAGCGTCGGCCTCAAGCCGCTGGCCTGATCGGCCCGCGTAGGCGCACCCGCGCCGGGCCGCGCTACAAGGCCTTGTACATGATGGTGGTGCCGTCCAACCGGGACGGGTCGCGCGCATCGCGGGCAAAGCCGGGGATCACGCCCACCGTGCGATACCCCAGCGAGGCATACAGCGGCTCGGCGCTGTCGCCGGTGCGCGTATCCAGCGTGAGCAGGCTGCGGCCGGCCCCCCTGGCCGCGGCTTCCGCCACCCGCATCAGTTCGCGGGCAATGCCGCGGCGACGAAAATCGGGGTGCACCAGCAGCTTGCGGATCTCGGCGCGGTGCGGCTGATTGGGCGGCGTATCGCAGTCCAGTTGCACCGAGCCGGCCACACGCCCCTCCCGCATGGCCACGAACAATACCAGCCCGCCGCTTTCGAGGGGGGGCAGCACCTTGTCGAGCCAGAACGCGCGCGCCGCCTCCGGGCCAAAGGGCAGCACGAAGCTGACGCTGGCGCCATCCCGAACGCAGGCGTGCAGCAGTTCGCCCAGGCCTGGCAGCAGGGCGCGGGCCTGGCCGGCGGTAACGCGGGTTGGCGCGAGGGTATCGGTGGACATGGCGGCCTCAGACAATGAACAACAGGTAACGGGCACCGCTGTGCGGCGGCGTGTCGAACGCGCTGGCGCCGTAGAGCTGGTAGCGCAGGCAGTCGCCAGGCGCCAGCGCATGGGCCTGGCCGTCGACCTGGATCGACAGTTCGCCTTCCAGCATCACCAGATGATGTTCCAGGCCGGCGCGCGGCGATTGCGGATAGGCGATGTGGGTGGCCGGCGGCAGTTCGCAAGCCAGCACTTCGCCGGCCAGCTTCTGCGACGGCGGCGAAACCGAACGGCGCCGGAAACCCGTGTCGTGGTCGACCCACAACCCCTGGGCGGCGGCCGGCACCAACGGCGCGAAGCCGTCCTCGACCATGCGCAGCAGGCGCGACATGGTCATGCCATAGGCGCCGCACAGTTTGCCCAACGCGTTGGCGGTGGGACTGACTTCGGCGTTTTCCAGCCGCGACAGGGTCGCGCGGCTGAGACCGGCGCGCACTGCCAGGTCGTCCAGCGACCAGCCGCGCTCCTGGCGCAGACCCCTCAGGCGGTCCGCCAGGCGTTGGTCCAGGTCGATATCGGGCAACGTTGCTTTTTCCATATTAGAGAATTTCTCTCATATTTGGAAAAATAGCAAGCACGCCCAGCCCTTCGCGGTGGACGGCCGCAGCGTGTTCGTCGGTTCGTTCAATTTCGATCCGCGCTCGACGCGCCTGAACACCGAGCTGGGCTTCGTCATTGACGGCCGCGCCATCCGCCCCGACAGCGAACCGAACGCCACCGCCTGGCAGTGCTTTTCGGCGTGGTTCATGTCGCTGCCGCCAATCGAGCCGCTGTTGTAGCGCGGGCGCAAGTTACGGAGTCCGGCCGCGCCGCGTTGGCGGTAGACTGGACGCTCGCGGCCCACCCGCGCCACCGATTCCGCCGCCCCATGAGCAAGCTCGACACCCTGGACTGGACCCGCATCGCCGCCGACCTGGACGCCCACGGCCACGCCGTGGCCAGCGGCCTGCTCTCGCCAGCCCAATGCCTGGCGCTGGCGGCCGGCTACGACGATGAACCACGCTACCGCAGCCGCATCGTCATGAGCCGCCACGGCTTTGGCCGCGGCGAATACAAGTACTACGCCTATCCGCTGCCGCGCCTGCTGCACAATCTGCGCACGGCGTTGTATCCGCGGCTGGCGCCCATCGCCAACCGCTGGAACCGGCAGATGGGCATCGCGGTCGAGTACCCGGCCGAGCACGCGGCATTCCTGGCCCGTTGCCACCAGGCCGGCCAGCGCCGGCCGACGCCGCTGATCCTGCGCTACGGGCCGGGCGACTACAACTGCCTGCACCAGGACCTGTACGGCGAGCATGTATTCCCACTGCAGGTCGCGGTGCTGCTGTCGCGGCCGGGCGAGGACTTCAGCGGCGGCGAGTTCGTCATGACCGAAACCGACAGCGCCGGCCAGCGCGCCGAAGTGCTGCCGCTGGACCAGGGCGACGCGCTGATCTTCACCGTCAACCAGCGCCCCGTGGCCGGCGCGCGCGGCTGGCGCCGCGTGGCCATGCGCCATGGCGTCAGCGCCCTGCGCGGCGGACGGCGCCATACACTTGGCGTGATCTTCCACGACGCGGCCTGACATGGGAACCAGCCTCAATCTGTTCAACGACGCAGAAACCGCACAGACCGGCCGCGAGCGCATCGGCCCGCAGTCGATGGTGCTGCGCGGCTACGCCTTGCCCGTGGCGCGGGCGCTGCTGGCCGGGGTCGATGTAGTGCGCCGCCAGGCGCCATTGCGCCACATGCTCACGCCCGGCGGCCTGCCCATGTCGGTAGCGCTGACCAACTGTGGCCGCTATGGCTGGACCAGCGGCGAACACGGCTACCGCTACACCCGCGAGGATCCGCAAACGGGGCTGCCCTGGCCGGACATGCCGCAAGCCTTCGACACCCTGGCGCGCGAGGCCGCCCTGGCGGCGGGCTTTGCCGGCTTCGAGCCGGACGCCTGCCTGCTCAACCGCTACCAGCCGGGCTCGCGGCTGTCGCTGCACCAGGACAAGGACGAACGCGACTACGACGCGCCGATTGTCTCGGTATCGCTGGGCATGCCCGCGGTGTTCCTGTTCGGCGGCCACGCGCGCGGCGACCGGGCCGTGCACGTGCCGTTGTTCCATGGCGACGTGGTGGTATGGGGCGGCGTCGACCGGCTGCGCTATCACGGGGTGCTGCCGCTCAAGGACCGCCCCCATCCGACCCTGGGCAGCGTGCGGTTCAACTTCACCCTGCGCAAGGCCGGCTGAAGCATCGCGGAGGCGGCGTCGGCGGCTGCGCCTGCCGGCTCTCCCCGGGGAAACCCGCGCTCCGTGGTCGGATTACCCCCAGGCCGCGCGGCGGCACCATGAAGACCGGTTAGCATAGCCGCAAGCCGAACTTTCAAAAGAGTCCCGACATGCATTCACTGGGCCGCCTCGTCGTGCTGGTCGACGATTACGACACCGCCATCGCCTTCTACCAGGACAAGCTGGGCATGGAGGCCATCGTCGACATGGCGGTGGGCCAGCAGCGCTACGTACACCTGCGCCTGCCCGAGCAGCCGTCGGTAGGCGTCTGGCTGCTGCAGGCGCAGACCCAGGCCCAGCGCGACCGCGTCGGCGACCAGACCGGCGGCCAGCCGGTAGGCGTGTTCTACACCGAGGACCTGGCGCGCGACCACGCCCGCCTGGCCGGGCGCGGCGTGCGCTTCACTCGGGACCCCGTGGACGACACGGCCGCCAGCTACGCGCATTTCATCGACCTGTACGGCAACGAGTTCGTGCTGGTGCAACTGAAGTAGGCCAGCGCCCGCCATGGCTGCCCGCCCCGCTTGCCGCGACTGGATCGTGCGCCACGCGCCGGCCGACCGGTTCGAGCGCATCGAGGCCTACTTTGGCGGGCGCGGCTATGGCCTGCACCGGCACGACACCTATGCCATCGGCTGCACGCTGGCCGGCGTGCAGAGCTTCCACTACCACCGCGACCTGCGCCACAGCCTGCCGGGCGGGGTACTGGTGCTGCATCCCGACGAGGCCCATGATGGCCAGGCCGGCACCGATGCCGGGTTCCATTACCGCATGGCCTACGTGCAACCGGCGCTGATCCAGCGCATCCTCGGCGGCCGTCCGCTGCCCTTCGTGCGCGACGGCATTTCCACCGACCCGCGCTTGCGCGCCGCCTGCGCCGCGCTGCTGCGGGACCCCGGCGCCACGGCCGATCCGCTGCGCGAAGACGACGCGCTCTACGACCTGGCGCAGGCGCTATGCGCCGCCGCCGGACAGGCCCCGGCCCGCTCGCGGCCCGACCATGCCGCCGGTGAACGCGCGCGCCAGTACATCCATGACGCCCACGGCCAGGCGGTGTCGCTGGCAGACCTGGAACGGGCCGCCGGCATCGACCGCTGGAGCCTGGCGCGCGATTTCCGCGCCTTGTACGGCACCAGCCCATCGCGCTATGCCTTGCTGCGCCGCCTCGACCTGGCGCGGCGCCTGATCGCGGCCGGCGAGCCCCTGGCGCAGGCCGCGCTGGCCGCCGGCTTCACCGACCAGAGCCACATGACCCGCCGCCACGCCGCGGCCTTCGGCATGACGCCCGCGCGCTGGCGTGCCACCCTGCGCCGCTAGGGCAGCCGGATGCCGGCCGCGATGCGCATCGCGGCGCGCACGCGCCCGCTGTGCGCCTGCCACGACGAGCCGCACAAACGTACAAGACGCGCCGCGCGCCGGCCCTTAAGCTGGGCTTTTCATCCGGGCCTGCTCACGCGAAAAGGCCCAGGCGCCACGAGGACACCGCCATGCCCACCATCACCCCCATCAATCTGGCCGGCAAGCTCGACCTGATCCAGGAAACCTGGATGCCCAAGGTCATTGCCGAAATGAACGACTACCAGTTCAAGCTGGTCAAGCTGCAGGGCGAATTCGTCTGGCATGCGCATGCCGACACGGACGAGACCTTCATCGTGCTGGCCGGGCGGTTGCGCATCGATCTGCGCGACGGCCACATCGACCTGGGACCGGGCGAGATGGCCGTCATTCCCAAGGGCGTGGAGCACAAGCCCTGTGCACCGGAGACGGTGCACGCCATGCTGATCGAGCCGCGCGGCGTGCGTAATACCGGCGACCAGGGCGGCGCGCGCAGCGCCCCCAACGACGTCTGGATCTGAAGCCGGTTCAGGGCCGCTCGCGTTCGATCAGGCGCTTTTCGTTGCCGGACGCGATGCGCGCCTCGACCCGCCGCAGCACCGCCAGCACGAACAGCGCCATCAACGTGCTGGCCACGGCGGTAGCCTCGCGTCCCATGCCCGCGGCCACGCCGATGGCTGCCGTCATCCAGATGCTGGCGGATGTGGTCAGGCCGCGAATTTCGCGTTCGTCGCTGAGCTTGATGATGGCGCCCGCGCCGAGAAAGCCGATGCCGGCGATAACGCCCTGCAGCACCCGGCTGAGATCGCCGATCGGCATGCCATTCTGTAACGGCACCAGCACGAAGATCGCCGCGCCCAGCGCGACCAGCATGTGCGTGCGCAGTCCGGCGGCCTTGCCGCTGCGCTCGCGCTCGTAACCCAGCAGGCCGCCCAGCAGCACCGCCATGCCCAACCGCAGCGCGATGCGGGTGGCCTCGGCGACATCGGGAATGTCGGCGAATTCACTGCGCAAGGTGCCCCAGATTTCCAGCCAGATTTCCGCCATCGTCGCCTCCCGCTGCAGGTGGAAGCGGCCAGCATAGCAGCAGGGCCGCGCTGGCGCGGGCCCGCCCATCTGGTTTACAACGTCAGGCAGGCCTGCATCGAGACGGGCACGACGAGGAGCTTCGGATGGATCTGCAGTTGGAAGGCAAGCGCGTACTGATCACGGGCGCGTCCAAGGGAATCGGGCTGGCCTGTGCCATGGCCTTCGCGCGGGAAGGCGCCGAGCCGATCCTGGCGGCGCGCGACGACGCGGCGCTTGCCGCCGCCGCCCGATCGATCCAGGCCGGCACCGGACGCCAGCCGCGCACCCTGGCGGTCGATCTGGCGCGGCCGGGCGCGGCGGCAAGCGTGCTGGCGCGGACCGGCGCGATCGACATCCTGGTCAACAACGCCGGCGCCGTGCCCGGCGGGGCCCTGGACCAGGTGCAAGACGAACGCTGGCGCGCCGGCTGGGACCTGAAGGTGCACGGCTATATCGACCTGGCACGCCACTACTATCCCCTGATGCGCACCGCGGGCGCGGGCGTCATCGCCAACATCATCGGCATGGCCGGCGCGGCGCCTCGCGCCGACTACATCTGCGGCGCCGCCGCCAATGCCTCGCTGATCGCCTTCACCCGCGCCCTGGGCGGCGACGGGCCGCGCCACGGCGTGCGCGTGTTTGGCGTGAATCCGTCGCGCACCCGCACCGACCGCGTATTGACCCTGGCCAGACAACGCGCGCAGGCCCGGTGGGGCGACGAATCGCGCTGGCAGGAAACCCTGCACGACCTGCCCTTTGGACGCCTGATGGAAGCCGAAGAGGTGGCCGACATGGTGGTTTTCGGCGCATCGCCTCGGGCCGGCTATCTCAGCGGCACGGTGATCGACCTGGACGGCGGCGAACAATACGCCGGCCATTGAGGCGCCCGGCGCCTCAGCGCGCCGCCGCCCAGCCAGCCAGCAGGCCGGGCAACTGCGCCATGTCGGTGAAGACGTGCGCCACGCCCACCCCGCGCAGCGCCTCGGCGCTGCTGTGGCCGTTGGCGTCCGGGCTGTAGCCGAACACCGTGGCGCCCGCGGCGACGCCGGCCGTGGCGCCGGTGACGGTGTCCTCGACCACGGCGCAACGGCGCGGGTCCACCCCCAGCGCGCTGGCCGCGGCCAGGTAGACATCGGGATGCGGCTTGCTGCGCGGCATCTCGTGGCCGCTGAAGACACGTTGGCCGAAACAGTCGGCGATGCCGACCTTTGCCAGTTGCAGTTCGACCTTGCGGCGGTCGGCGCCGGAGGCCACCGCGATACGGCCGGCCAGCGTCCGGTTCAGGCTGCGCACCGCGTCCGGCGCGCCGGGAATCTCGCGCAGTTCCCGATCGAGCGCGGCATTGCGGCGCTCGCGGAACTGCGCGAACCATTCCGGCGCCAGGTCCACGCCGGTGCGCGCCTGGATCAAGGGTAATTCGTCGCGCACCGCCTTGCCGGTGAAAATCCGGGTGACTTCATCGAAGGTGACGGCCCAGCCCAATTCATTGAGCATGTCGGCCAGGACGCGGGCGGTGATCGGCTCGGAGTCGACCAGGACGCCGTCGCAGTCGAACAACACGGCGTCAAAGGGAAAATCAGTCATTGCGGTTACGAGGGGGCAGGTGCGAAGAGCCCCAGAGCATACTTCACCCGGGCAGGGCGGCAGCCGGCGCAAGCAACGGAGTGCGCGCCGCCGCGCGGTTCGCTATGCTGTCTTGCCGCCGGGACTCCCCCGCGCCCCGTCCATCCGTCGCCCTTCCCATGCCCCCAACCGCCTCCCTGCCCGCCCGCCGCCGGTCCCGGCCCAGCAAGTCCACGGCAAGCGCTTGTACGCCCGCCGCCGGCGACATACCCGCCCTGTACGAGCGCGCGGCGCGGCACCTGGCCGCGCTGGACGCGGACTGGGCCAACCATATCGCCGCCATCGGCCCCTGCCGCCATGCCTCGCGGCCGGCGCGCGACCCCTACGAGGCGCTGGTGCGCGCCATCGCCTACCAGCAATTGCACGCACGCGCCGGCGACGCGATTCTCGGCCGCTTCCTGGCCTTGTATCCGGGACAGGAATTTCCCACGCCGCGCGCCTTGCTAGACACCGATCCGCAGGCCCAGCGCGCCTGCGGCTTTTCGGCCGCCAAGCTGGCCACCATCCGTGGCATCGCCGAAGCGGCGTTGGAGGGCCGGGTTCCTTGCCGCGACGAAGCACTGGCGATGCGCGACGAAGCGCTTATCGAACGCCTGGTGGCGTTGCGCGGCGTGGGCCGCTGGACGGTGGAGATGCTGCTGATCTACACGCTCGAACGCATGGACATCCTGCCTGTGGACGACTATGGCGTGCGCGAGGGCTACCGGCGCCTGAAGCGGCTGGACAAGGCGCCTTCGCCAGCGCGGATGCGCGCCATTGGCGAGGCCTTCAGTCCCTACCGCACCATTGCGGCCTGGTATCTGTGGCGCCTGCCCGCCTCGCCGGCGCCGGCGGCGCCATGAGCGCGGCGCCCACGCTGGACCGCTACGACTGGACCGAGATCCATCGGCAGTTGGACGCCGAGGGCTGGGCGCTGCTGCCCGCCCTGTTCAACCCGGACCAGGCCCGGGCGCTGGCATGCTTGTTCGATGATCCTGGCGCGCCCGCCAGCGCGGACGGCGCCTCCTGCCGCACCCTGCGCGCGCCCCTGCCCGCCGGGCTGGACGCGCTGCGCCAGGCCCTGCACGCGCGGCTCTTGCCGCTGGCGCGGACCTGGGCGCGGCGCCTGGGACGCGACCCGGCGGCGTTCTCGCCGGCGCCGGCCAGCCTGGAGCGCCTGCTCGTGGACGGCTGCCTGCCGCTGCGCCACGCCCAGGACGACACGGCGTTTCCCTTTTGCCTGACGGCCCTCTTGTCCGAACCCGGCCAGGATTTCACCGGCGGCGAGTTCGTCATGACCGAGCAGCGCCCACGCCAGCAATCACGTCCTCAGGTGCTGGCGCTGGGCCTGGGCGACGGCGCTGTGATCGCGGCCGCGCACCGGCCCATCCGCGGCGCGCAGGGGGACTACCGCGCCACCTTGCGCCATGCCGTCAGCCGCGTGCGCGGCGGCGAGCGCCGGGGGCTGGCCCTGCCACTGGGCCTGCCATCCGTCCCAGCCGACGGCGGGCGCCGTGCCCACCCTCAGAAATCCATCGACGCCGACAGCATCAGCGTGCGCGGCACGCCTTGCGAGATGGTGCCGTACGACGCCACGCCCGACCAATAGGCGCGATTGGTCAGGTTGACGACGTTGGCGCGTAGCGTCACCTCCTTGCCGTCAATGCGCGTGACGTAGCGCGCGCCCAGGTCGAAGGTGGTCCACGACGGCACCGACTGCGTGTTGGCCTGGTTGATGTATTCCTTGCCGGTGTGGACCACCCCGCCAGTCAGCGTCAGGCCGGCGACCCAGGGCAGATCCCATTCCGCCCCAAGATTGGCCGTGAAGCGCGGCACGCCCACCGGCCGGTTGCCACGCGTGGCGGGATTGCTGGTACGCGTCAGTTCGGCATCCAGGAAGGTCAGGCCGCCCAGCAGGCGCAGGCCGCGCAGCGGCTCGCCCGACAGATTCAGTTCCAGGCCACGGTTGCGTTGTTCGCTGTCCGACGCATACACCGTGCCGGTGAGCTGACCGCTGGGCCGCGTGATTTCAAAGGCGCTCAGGGTCAGCATGGCGCTGTCGAAATCGACCTTGACGCCCACCTCCTTCTGCTTGGCCTTGTATGGCTTGAACACCTGCCCGGCGTTGGACGCGGTGGCCGGCGCCACATCGCCCTTGCTCAGGCCCTCGATGTAGTTGGCGTACAACGAGACGTTGCTCCACGGCTTGACCACCAGGCCGGCCAGCGGCGTGACGGCGCGCTCGTCGTAGCTGAGCGTGCGCGCGCCGGTGGCGGGGTTGAAATTGCGCGACTGCACGCGCTGCTGGCGCGCCCCCAGCGTCAGTTGCAGGCGCTCGTCCAGCACGCTCAGGGTGTCGGCCAGCGCGAAGCCGGTCAGATCCGAGGACGATACCTTCGGCACGCCGGCGGGCGCGGCGATGTCCTGGCGGGGCCGCGTCACGGGATGGTAAATGTTCGACGACAGCGGCGTGCCGTTCACGCTCGCCTGCGAATTGCGGTCGCTGTACAGCGTGCCCATGAAGGTGAGCGCATGGCGCACCGGGCCGGTATCCAGGCTGGCGCGCAGGCCGGCGTTATAGGTACTGCGGTCGACCTGGAACTTGAAATGGTTGGGCGTCACGCGGGTATCGCCGGCGGCGTTGACGATGGTGGGCGTCTGGTCCGACAGGCGGTTGATGGCGGTGTCCGAACCGCCGGCGTCGGCGAAGACGGTGAAGCGGTCGCTGACGTCGTATTCCACCCGCAGCAGCGCCGACTGCCCCGACGATTTCCACCAGCCCCACGGCTGCGTCGCGTTGCGCCGGCCGTCCGGCGCGGCGGGCGTGCGCAGGCCGGCGGCTACCAGGAACGGCCGTGTGGGCGCGTCGATCTGCTCTTCCTGGGTCAGCAGATCGAGCGAGGCCCGCAGCTTTTCGCCCTGGTAGTCCAGCGACAGCGCGCCGATGTCGGTGCGCGAATGCAGGTTGTCCAGCGGAGTATCGCCCTGCCGGTGCAAGCCGTTGATGCGCACTCCCCAGGCGCCGTCATCGCCGAAGCGCCGGCTCAGGTCGACGCGCCCACCGAACTGCGAGGCCCCGGCGTAGTCGGCCGACACGCGGGTCAGGTCCCGCGGCAAGGCGCGCTTGGGCACCATGTTGATGACGCCGCCCACGCCGCTGTTGGGCGACATGCCATACAGCAGCGCGGCCGGGCCTTTCAGCACCTCGACGCGTTCGATGTAGTCGGTGAACACATGGTAGTTGGGCGCCACGCCATAGACGCCGTCGAACGCGATCTCGCCCAGGTTGCCTTCGCCTATCGGAAAGCCGCGGATGTAGAAGGAGTCGGTCACGCCGCCTATCTGGCCGGTGAAGCGCACCGACGAGTCGACGTTGAGGGCATCGGCCAGCGTCACCGCCTGGCGATTGGTCAGCAGGTCGGCGGTGTAATTGGCGACGCTGAAGGGCGCGTCCATCACGTCGCGGTTGCCCAGCAGGCCCAGGCGGCCGCCGCGCGCCACCTGGCCGCCCGCGTAGGCGGACGGCAGGGCCGACGGGTGCGGCGCAGCGCCGTCGACGACGATGTTCGGCAGCGTCTGGGGATCTCCCGCCGGCTCGCGGCGCAGCGAATAGGCCCCCTCGCCCTGCTCGGCCAGGCGATAGCCCGAGCCCGCCAACAGGCGCGCGAATCCCTCGCGCACCGTGTAGACGCCATGCAGTCCATCGCTGCGCTGACCCGCCAGCAGCGCCGGATCGAACGACAAGGGCACCCCGGATGCTGCTGCGAACTGCGCCAGCACGTCCCCCAGCGCACCGGCGGCGATGGCATAGGCCTTGCCCGGCACGGCGGCGGCGCTGCCGGCGGCCAGGGCGGCCG
>NZ_JCBANN010000081.1:0-20297 GCF_059761975.1 Achromobacter sp. 46006 | reverse complement strand
CACCCGAAAGGTGTGCGGCTTTTCCGATTCCCGGCGCGCGAGGTTGAAACCCCGCCCCGCCTCAGACGGCGGCTTCGCGCGCGGCGCGCTTGCGCTCGTTTTCCTGCAGGTAGCGCTTGCGCAGGCGGATCGACTTGGGCGTGATCTCGACCAGTTCGTCGTCGTCGATGAATTCCACGGCGTATTCCAGCGACATCTGGATCGGCGGCACCAGGCGCACAGCTTCGTCGGTACCCGAGGCGCGCACGTTGGTCAGCTGCTTGCCCTTGATCGGGTTCACGACCAGGTCGTTGTCACGGCTGTGGATGCCGATGATCATGCCTTCGTACAGCGCATCGCCCGGATTCACGAACATGCGGCCGCGATCCTGCAGCTTCCACAGCGCGTAGGCCACGGCGTCGCCGTTGTCCTGGCTGATCAGCACGCCGTTGCGGCGCTCGCCGATCGAGCCTTCCTTGATGGGCGCGTATTCGTGGAAGATGTGGCTCATCAGGCCGGTGCCGCGCGTCAGCGTCAGGAATTCGTTCTGGAAACCGATCAGGCCACGGGCGGGGATCAGGTATTCCAGGCGCGTGCGGCCACGGCCGTCCGGCTGCATGTCCTGCAGATCGCCCTTGCGGCGGCCCAGTTCTTCCATCACGCCGCCCTGGTGGGCGTCTTCGACGTCGATGGTCAGCGATTCGAACGGCTCGCACTTGACGCCGTCGACTTCCTTGAACACCACGCGCGGACGCGACACGGCCAGCTCGTAGCCTTCGCGGCGCATCGTTTCCAGCAGAATCGTCAGGTGCAATTCGCCGCGGCCCGACACTTCGAACACGGTGTCGTCGCCGGTGTCGCGCACGCGCAGCGCCACGTTCGACTTCAGTTCGCGGTCCAGGCGGTCGCGCAGCTGGCGGCTGGTGACGAACTTGCCTTCACGGCCGGCCAGCGGCGAGGTGTTGACCATGAAGTTCATGGTCAGCGTCGGCTCGTCGATGCGCAGCATCGGCAGCACGTCCTGCGTGACCGGGTCGGTCACGGTGCAGCCGATGCCCAGGTCTTCGATACCGTTGATCAGCACGATGTCGCCGGCTTCGGCTTCATCCACCACGATGCGCTCCAGGCCGTGGAACTTCAGCACCTGGTTGATGCGGCCGCGGCCGCCCTGGCCCTCGGGACCGAACTTGTAGGCCACTTCCATGCCGGGACGCATGCGGCCGCGGTTGATGCGGCCCACGCCGATCTTGCCGACGTAGCTGTTGTAGTCCAGCGAGATGATCTGCATCTGCAGCGGGCCGTTGGGATCGTCGTCACGCTGCGGCACGTGCTGCAGGATGGCTTCGAACAGGGGGCGCATGTCGCCTTCGCGCACGTCCGGGGTCAGGCCGGCGTAGCCGGACAGGCCCGAGGCGTACACCACCGGGAAGTCCAGTTGCTCGTCGGTCGCGCCGAGCTTGTCGAACAGGTCGAAGGTGGCGTTGATGACGAAATCGGTGCGGGCGCCCGGACGGTCGACCTTGTTGACCACCACGATGGGCTTGAGGCCCAGGGCCAGCGCCTTGCGGGTCACGAAGATGGTCTGCGGCATCGGGCCTTCGACGGCATCGACCAGCAGCAGCACGCCGTCGACCATCGACAGCACGCGCTCGACTTCGCCACCGAAGTCCGCGTGCCCCGGGGTGTCGACGATGTTGATGTGCGTGCCTTCGTATTCAACGGCACAGTTCTTGGCCAGAATCGTGATGCCGCGTTCCTTTTCCAGGTCGTTCGAGTCCATGACCCGTTCGGTCACCGCCTGGTTTTCGCGGAAGGTGCCGGATTGGCGCAGCAGCTGGTCGACCAGGGTGGTTTTACCGTGGTCCACGTGGGCGATGATGGCGACGTTGCGCAAGGCGCGAGTCATAGCGTGTCCTTTAAGGTGGTGGCGGGCAGCAAGCCCGCCGGCAATTCGTTCAGTGCAAGCAATGCCTGCTTCGGGTCTGGCATCGCCTGCAAGGCATCCAGCGCAACGGCGCGTTCCAGAGAAAATGGCCCGACGTGCGTGCGCCGCAGCGCCGCCAGGTGGGCGTAACAGCCCAGCGCGCGCCCGATGTCCTGGGCCAGCGTCCGGATGTATGTGCCTTTACTGCAAGCCACATCGATCTCTGCCTGCGTCCCGTTCAGGGACAGCAGCTCGATGCGGTAAATCGTAATCTGCCGCGGCGGACGTTCCAACTCGATGCCCTGCCGTGCATATTCGTACAGCGGCTTGCCGTCGCGCTTGAGCGCCGAATACATGGGCGGAATCTGCTCGATCGTGCCCGAGAAACGTGACAGCGCATCGCGCAGGGCCTGTTCCTCGACCACGAAGCCTGGGGCGGCCGATGCCACCACGTTGCCGGTCAGGTCGCCCGAATCGGTTTCCTCGCCAAATTGCAGCGTAGCGCGATACGCCTTGTCGGCGTTGAGCATCGCGCCGGAAATCTTGGTTGCCCGGCCCATGCAGCACACCAGCAGGCCGGTGGCGAAGGGGTCGAGGGTGCCGGTATGGCCAGCTTTCGCCGCGTCCATGGCACGCTTGGCGCGTTGCAGCGCGTGGTTGCTCGACAAACCTACGGGTTTGTCGAGCAACAGCACACCGTCGAGCGCAAGCCCGCGTCGTTTAGCCATCGTCGGAATCCGGTTGAAAAGCAGTGACGACAGCCCGATCAGGACTGGTCTTCAGGTTCGTCTGGCACGCCCGAGTGCGGGCCGGGCCGGTTTGCGCGGTCGATGAGGATCGACATTTCGATGCCACGGGCAATCTGCTCGTCGTGGAAGAAGCGCAAAGTGGGGACAGTGTGAATGTGCAGCAGCTTGTACAGCTGGGAGTGCAGCCAGCCGGCCTTCTCGTTCAGCAAGGCGGTCGCGGCCTCGGGCTCGGCGCCCAGGACCGTGAAATACACCTTGGCATGCGCGTAGTCGGTCGACAGTTCCACACCGGAGAGCGTGATCAAACCAGCGCGGGACGTGTCGATCTCGCGCTGGATGATCCCGGCCAGATCCTTCTGGATCTGGTCGGCCAGCCGCAAATTGCGGCCGGGGATGGCTTTGGACTTGTGACGGCTCATTAGAAACAATGCCTCGCGACGCCTTACAGCGTACGCGCGATTTCCTTGATTTCAAAGACTTCCAGTTGGTCGCCCACCTGGATGTCGTTGTTGCCGCGCAGCGTAAGACCGCAATCGAAGCCCGACTTGACTTCCTTGACGTCGTCCTTGAAGCGGCGCAGCGAATCGAGCTGGCCGGTCCACTGGACCACGTTGTTGCGCAGCAGGCGGACCTGCGAATCGCGACGCACCAGGCCGTCGAGCACCATGCAACCGGCGATGTTGCCGATGCGGGAAATGCTGTAGACCTCGCGGATCTCGACCAGGCCGATGACTTCTTCCTTCTTCTCGGGCGCCAACATGCCCGACATGGCCGCCTTCACTTCGTCCACGGCGTCGTAGATGATGTTGTAGTAGCGCACGTCGATGCCGTTGGTCTCGGCCAGCTTCTTGGCGCTGGCTTCGGCGCGGACGTTGAAGCCGATCACCACGGCGTTCGAGGCGATCGCCAGGTTGATGTCGCTTTCCGAGATGCCGCCGACGGCCGCGTGCACCACTTGCACGCGCACTTCGTCGGTCGACAGCTTGGTCAGCGACTGCACCAGCGCTTCCTGCGAACCCTGGACGTCGGTCTTGACGATCAGCGCCAGGGTCTGGGTGCCTTCGCCCAGGTTGTCGAACATCGATTCCAGCTTGGCGGCCTGTTGGCGGGCCAGCTTGACGTCGCGGAACTTGCCCTGGCGGAACAGCGCGATTTCGCGCGCCTTGCGTTCGTCGGACAGCACCATCAGTTCGTCGCCGGCGGCCGGCACTTCGGTCAGGCCCTGGATTTCCACCGGGATCGACGGACCGGCAGCCTGGATCGGCTTGCCGTTCTCGTCGAGCATGGCGCGCACGCGGCCGAAGCTGGCGCCAGCCAGCACCACGTCGCCACGGTTCAGCGTGCCGCTCTGGACCAGGATGGTCGCGACCGGGCCGCGGCCCTTGTCCAGGCGGGCTTCGATCACCAGGCCCTTGGCCGGCGCGTCGACCGGCGCCTTCAGTTCCAGCAGTTCGGCTTGCAGCAGCACGTTCTCGAGCAGCGCGTCGATGCCCTCGCCGGTCTTGGCCGACACCGGCACGAACGGCACGTCGCCGCCGTATTCTTCCGGCACCACTTCCTCGGCGACCAGTTCCTGCTTGACGCGATCGGCGTTGGCGCTGGGCTTGTCGATCTTGGTCATGGCCACCACCATCGGCACGCCCGCGGCCTTGGCATGGTGGATGGCTTCGCGCGTCTGCGGCATCACGCCGTCGTCGGCCGCGCAGACCAGGATGACGATGTCGGTGGCCTTGGCGCCGCGGGCACGCATGGCGGTGAACGCCTCGTGGCCCGGGGTATCCAGGAAGGTCACCATGCCACGCTCGGTTTCGACGTGGTAGGCGCCGATGTGCTGCGTAATGCCGCCAGCTTCGCCCGCGGCAACCTTGGCGCGGCGGATGTAGTCCAGCAGCGAGGTCTTGCCGTGGTCGACGTGGCCCATCACGGTCACGACCGGAGCGCGCGGCAGTTGTTCGGCTTCCGACACGCTGGCGGTTTCGTCCAGGAAGGCTTCCGGGTCGTCGAGCTTGGCGGCGATCGCCACATGGCCCAGTTCCTCGACCACGATCATCGCGGTTTCCTGGTCCAGCACCTGGTTGATGGTGACCATCTGGCCCAGTTTCATCAATTGCTTGATGACCTCGGCGGCCTTGACGGACATCTTGTGGGCCAGGTCGGCCACGCTGATGGTTTCCGGCACGTGCACTTCACGCGCGATGAATTCCTGCGGCGCCGGCTCGTTGCGGCGATCGTTCTGCTGGTTGCGGCCACCACGGCCGCCCCCCTTGCCACCACCCTTGCCACCGGCACGCCAGCCATCGCGGCTGGCCGGCGCCGCCGGCTTGTCGGCCGGCTTCTTGCGCGAGGCGTCGTCCGACCAGGTCGAGGCCACTTCGGCCGTCTTGATGGTCTTCTTGGTGCCTGGCGCGGCCGGCTTGGCGTCCTTCTTGGCGCCAGGCGCGGCGCCTGTCTTGCCGGCCGGCTTGTGCAACGTGCCCGAGATCGGGGCCGCGGCAGGCGCTTCGGGCTCGGGAGCGCGCAGCACCTTGCGCGGTCGGTTCAGCATCTCGCGCAACGCGGCGGCTTCGGCTTCGGCGGCACGACGGGCTTCGTCACGACCCGCACCGCTTGCGGAAGCGGCGAGCGGCGGACCGGCGCGGCGGTTGTCGGCGCGGTTACCTACCTTGGCGGCAGGCGCGGCGGGCTCGGCCGGCTTGGCGGCGGGCTTGACGGGTTCGGACTTCGCGGCAGGCGGGACCTGGGCGACAGGCGCGGCGGCCTGGGAGGACGATGGTTCGGACTTATTGGCTAGCACAACGGGTTCCGGCTTGGCTTCTTCAGCCTTGGGCTCGGTGGATTCAGTCTTGACTTCGGGCTTGGCCTCTTCGGCCACGGGCTCGGCAGGAGCGGGCGCCGGCGTCGTTTCCGGTTCAGGCTGGGCCTGGACTTCGGCGGCAGGGGCCGCGACGGGGGCGGGCACTTCGGCCGCGACGGGTTCTACAGGCGCGGCCGCTTCGACCGGCGCGGGCGCTTCAACAACAGCGGGCTCTTGTACCGGGGTCGCAGCCGGTGCCTCTACAGGCGTGGCTTCGCGCGGTTCGGCCGGCTTGGCCGCCTCGGGCACCGCGGGCGTGGACACCTGCTGTGCTTCCTCGACGGACGACTCTTCCTCGGCGCGGGCGCTGGCGGCCTGCTCCAGGGCGATTTCGGAGGGGTCACGCTTGACGAACACCCGCTTCTTGCGCACCTCGACCTGAATGGTGCGCGAGCGGCCAGTGGCGTCCGCCTGGCGGATCTCGGAGGTCTGGCGGCGCGTCAGGGTGATCTTCTTGCCTTCGGTCGCGCCGTGGGCGCGACGCAGCGATTCGAGCAATTTCGCCTTGTCGCTGTCGGTGACGGAATCGTCCACCGATTTGAGGTCAACGCCAGCCGAGCGCAGCTGTTCCAGCAGCACATTGGCAGGCATTTTCAGCTCGGTAGCGAACTGGGCGACGGTGTTACTCGACATTAGGCTCTCTCTTCCCTATATGCAGCTATTACAAACAACGTGAACATGCGGCGGATTGCTTCGCCATCCGCCCCAGACCCGTGTCCTTTTGGTTATTCTTCATCGAACCAATGGGCGCGGGCACGCATGATGAGATCGCTGGCTTCCTGCTCGGTCAGACCGGCGATTTCCGCCAGTTCGTCCGTCGCCAGTTCGGCCAGATCGTCACGCGTATGCACTTGACGCTCGGCCAGCTTGGCGGCCAGTTCCGGCGTCATGCCTTCGAGTTCGAGCAAGTCCTGTGCCGTTTCAAGGCGCTCTTCCTGGGCGATGGCCTCGGTCAGCAGCGCATTGCGGGCACGGGCGCGCAACTCGTTGATGGTGTCTTCGTCGAACGCCTCGATCTCCAGCAGTTCCTGCATGGGCACGTAGGCGATTTCCTCGATACCGGTGAAACCTTCGTCGATCAGAATGTCGGCGACTTCCTCATCGACGTCCAGCTTGTTCATGAACGTGGCACGCAGGCCCGAACGCTCGACTTCCTGGCGGTTCAGGCTTTCTTCCGGCGTCATGATGTTGATCTGCCAACCGGTCAGCTCGGAAGCCAGGCGCACGTTCTGGCCCTTGGCGCCAATCGCCTTGGGCAGATTTTCCTCGTCCACCACGACGTCCATCGCGTGCTTGTCTTCGTCCACCACGATGGACTCGACGTTGGCCGGCGCCAGGGCGCCGATGACGAACTGCGCCGGGTCTTCCGACCACAGCACGATGTCGACCTGCTCGCCGCCCAGCTCGTTGCGCACGGCGGTCACGCGCGAACCGCGCATGCCGACGCAGGTGCCGATGGGATCGATACGCTTATCGTATGCCACCACGGCAATCTTCGCACGCACACCGGCGTCGCGGGCCGCGGCCTTGATCTCGAGCAGGCCCTGTTCGATCTCGGGCACTTCGTTCTCGAACAACTGGCGGATGAACTCGGGCGAGGTCCGCGACAGGATCACCTGCTGGCCACGGGCGGCGTGGTCGACACGCAACACGAAGGCGCGCACGCGGTCGGCGACCCGCAGGTTTTCCTTCGGGATCATTTCGGAGCGCGGCAGGCGCGCTTCGATCTTGCCGGTTTCGATGATGGCATCGCCCTTGTCCATGCGCTTGATGGTGCCGGACACGATGGTCTCGCCGCGATCCAGGAAGTCGTTCAGCACCTGCTCGCGCTCGGCGTCGCGGATCTTCTGCAGGATCGCCTGCTTGGCGGCCTGGGCGCCGATACGGCCGAATTCGATGGGCTCGAGCGGCTCCTCGATGTATTCACCGACCTGGATGTTGGGCACGATCTCGACCGCATCCGACAGCATTTCCTGCTTGTCGGGCTCTTGCAGGCCCGCTTCGTCGGGCACCACCAGCCAGCGCCGGAAACCTTCGTGGTCACCGGTTTCACGATCGATGGCAACACGAATGTCCGCATCATCCTTGAAGCGCTTTTTCATGGCCGAGGCCAGCGCGCTTTCCAACGCTCCGAACACGACATCACGCGTGACGTTCTTTTCACGCGCCAAGGCATCGACCAACAGAAGAATTTCGCGACTCATCGCTTTTTGCCCTTGAAATCCAGAACGGGATCCAGTTTTGCACGATCGATATCATCGACCGTGAAATTCAACACCTGGACTTCGTTCTTTTTTGCCTCAAATTCGAGACCGAACACGGTCTTGTGCATCGCCGCGGCGTCATCGGCCGCGGGCGCTTCCTCGGGCACGGTCAACGTGCCGGAGAAAACCTTGCGCCCGTCCAATGCGTCGCGCAGCTTGATCTCGATGCGTTCGCCAGCGAAACGGCGGAAATCGGCCTCGTTGCGCAGCGGGCGATCCACGCCCGGCGAACCGACTTCCAGCCGCTTGTAGTCGATGTTCTCGACCTCGTACACCCGCGACAATTGGCGGGAGACCTGCTCGCAGTCTTCGATGCGCACACCGCCGACCCGATCGATCGTGACGCGCAAAAGGCCCAGCGCGGCACGTTCGACGTCGACGAGTTCGACGTCCATGCCGGCCAGTGCCTCTTCGGTCAATGCGAATAAATCAGCCATATACTCAAAAAAAATGGGCTGCACGCCCAGCCCACCGTATTGCACAGTGCCCAGCCGCCACCCTACTGCACGTAAGGAGCAATGCTGGGCAGCGCCCTATATTGCGACCTAATTTCGGCTTGCGCCGCCCTTGCGGCGCACCTGCCAACCTCGCGCCACGCCGGCCACCAAGGCCATGAAGCGATACGCCGCACCCTGGCCAGAGCGGCCCGCGGCGCATGCGGGGTTCATGAAAAACGCGGCCCAGGCGGCAATGCCAGGGCGCCAAAACCATGAACGCGCAATCAACGCGAAGCCATGAAAACCATTGATTTTACCAGATAAACCGGAAAAACGCCTGATTCGTCACGGGCTTACGTTTATCTGGGACACATCCAGGCAACGGCGCCGCACGGACGCCGCCCCGGGGACGGCTCAGCGCCCCCGGCCACCCCGGCCGCCCACCACGCCGAGGCGCGATTCATGGGCCGATGCGCCACGCGGCTGCCAATCGTCGCCACGGGAGCCGGAACCCCCGCGCGAGGCGCGCGGCTTGCCGCCGGCGCCCGGCCCCTTGTTGCCACCACCGGTACGTGCGCCCTCGGCCTTGTTGCCGCCGCGGCCGGCGCCGGCCGGCTTGCCCGGCCGAGCCGCATTGCCGCCGCGCCCGCCTGCCGGCTTGCCGGATTTGGCGCCTGCCGGCTTGCGGCCGCCGCCCACCGGCGCTTCGGCGGCGGTTGCCGCCGGGCCATTACCATTATTATTGGCAGCCGCGGCGCGCACGCCACGCCCCTTGCCACCGCCCGGCTTGCCGCCCGCACGCGCGCCCGGCTTGCCGTTCCCGCCTGCCCCACGACCGCCCGCGGGCTTGCCGCCCTTGCGATTGCCATTGGCGTCGCCAGCCAGCGGATGGCCGTTGGCATAGCCGCCAGCGATCATCAAACCGGTGCCGAAAGGGTCGGACGGACACGCCATCGCCTGACCGGCGCTGCCGGCACGGCCACCCTGGATCTTGCCACGGCGACCGATGCGCGCGCCATTCATGCCATTGCGGTCCATCGTGCCGAAGCCAGGCGGCAAAGCGCTGTCATGCGACTGCGGCTGCTTGGAGCGCCGGCGGTTGCCGCCGGCCTCGTCATCGTCGCGCAGCAGACCGAGCTGCACCATCAGCGCGGTCACCAGCGAGGCGTCGAGCTCTTCCCAGCGGCCACGACGCAGCGTGCGCGGCAACACAACGTCACCGAAACGGGTTCGGATCAGCCGACTGACGGTCACGCCAACCGCCTCGAACATGCGGCGCACCTCGCGATTGCGACCTTCCTGCAAGGTCACTCGATACCAGCGATTACTGCCATCGCCCCCCAGATAATCGAGCGCGCCGAATGCCGCCAGACCATCCTCGAGTTCGATACCGTCAACCAGCGACTGGCGCTGCGCCTCGTCCATCTCACCCAGCACGCGCACTGCGTATTCGCGTTCGGTGCCATAGCGCGGATGCATGATGCGGTTGGCCATGTCGCCCGAGGTGGTGAAAATCAGCAGGCCCTCTGTATTCAGGTCGAGCCGGCCGACCGACAGCCACTTGCCGGTGCGCAACTTGGGCAAGCGCGCGAACACGCTGGCGCGGCCGCCGGGATCGTCATGGCTGACGATCTCGCCCGCCGGCTTGTGATACAGGATCACGCGCGGCGGCTTCTTCGTATTGGCGCGCATGATGGGCTTGCCATTGACGCGCACCTGGTCATTCGGCGCCACGCGCTGGCCGATATGCGCCGGCTCGCCATTGACCGACACACGACCGGCCACGATCAACTCTTCCATTTCGCGGCGCGAGCCGATGCCCGCGTCGGCCAGCACCTTGTGCAGCTTGGGCATGACGGCCTCGCTGTTCAGGTACTTGCCCAGCCGCTGTTCCATGCGATCGGCCGTATCCAGGTACGACAGCGCCTGCTCGGCCTCCTGCTCGCCACCACGGGCATCGGCCGCATCGGCCTGGCCACTGACGGCAGCCTGCCCTTCGGTCGCGGGCGCCTGCTCGGCGGCGGCATCGCCGCGACGGCGGCGGAACGGCGTACGCAGCTTGCGGCCACGGCCGCGGGCCTCACCCTCGACAGCCGGCTCGCGACTGGCGGCCGCGTCCGCCGGCCCGTTGGAAACGGCGTCATCCGGACGGGGGGTGTCGTCCTGCATTGCAGTATTCGTTGTCACTGGGACAGCTCCGAATTTCAAACTTGGGAAGGCCTGCCGGAAGCAGGCGCATCATCATCGGGGGACTCGGATTCGCGATCAGCCTCGGGCTGACCGGAGTCCGGCTCGGTGGACGCCGCCACGGCGGCATCCGTATCAGGCTCGAACGGCCCGGCGCCAGGCGCCAGGGTTTCGGCCTCGTCTATCGGTTCGGTCGGTTTCGCGCTTTCCGCGTGCTCGACAGCCTCGTGCGCGGCGCCGGACCCGGCGGCTGCGTCGTTACTGCCAGTTTCTGCGGAATGGTCGGGCGACCCGCCATGCGCCTCTTGGGCGGCATCCTGGGTCGATACCTCGGCTTCTTCGAAGCGTCCGGCATTCTCGATGCCCACGGATGGCGCATCGGACAAGCTTTCAGCTCGCTCCCCGACGGTGGAATCGTCTGCGGGAATCGCGTCTTCTTCGGTGCGCGAAAGGAACAATTCTACGCTATCGCCCGCCGCCTTGGGGATATCGTCGTCCGAAACAGACAATTCCGCCATCGGAATATTGGATTGCACATCGCCATCCTTGGATTGCACATCGCCATCCACCGCAGCGCCTTCCGCAGCAACACCGTCCGCGGCGTCGGCCAATTGCTGCACTTCTCCCAGGTCCAGGCCTGCCAGGGCGGCGGCGGCATGGGCGGACTCCAGCGCGGGCAATTCGTCCAGCGCGCGCAATCCCAGGTCATCCAGGAATTGCCGCGTGGTCCCGAACAGCGCAGGCCGTCCGGGTGCATCACGATGGCCGATCACTTCAATCCAGCCACGGTCCTCGAGCGCCTTGACGATATTCGACGACACGGTCACGCCACGGATGTCCTCGATATCTCCGCGCGTCACCGGCTGGCGCCAAGCCACGATGGCCAGGGTTTCCATGACCGCGCGCGAATACTTGGGCGGCTTTTCGGGATTGAGTCGCTCGAGATAGCGCTGCATGTGCGGACGGCTCTGGAAACGCCATCCAGTCGCCAATTGCACCAACTCCAGCCCCCCATCGGCCCAGTTGTTCTGCAGTGTTTCCAGCAACGTGCGCAGGGCACTGTTGTCGAATTGCTCATCATCCCCGAACAGCTTGCGCATTTCGGACAGTTGCATCGGCTGCACCGCGCAAAGCAGCGCAGTTTCCAGCACGAGTATCGCCTCGCTATCGTTCATCGACATTCAAATTCAAAAAGGCTAACTTGCATTGGGTTGAAAATAAGGCTAATATTCTTTTCTCAGACGCGGGGTGGAGCAGTCTGGCAGCTCGTCGGGCTCATAACCCGAAGGTCGTAGGTTCAAATCCTGCCCCCGCAACCAAATTGATCGAGGCCTGGCGAATTCGCCGGGCCTTTTTCATTTGTGGTTGGCGAATTTGTGGCTGAAGAATTTGTGGCTGACCCGTTTGTGACGACCGGCCCGAGGCGCGCAATCCGAGGCGCACAGCCCGGCGCGCGCCAGCACGCACGCAATCGCGCTCGCAACCCTGCGCCCGACCGCACATCCAACCCCACACCTGGCCAAACCCGGCGGTCAATCCACGCACGATCGTGAACAAGGCCAAAGCCGAAAACAGGGCCAGTGCGCGCAAAGCAAGCAAAACCTGCGACACAGCGATCCACGCAGCCGTCCGCGCCACAGCATGGGCAGAACAACTACAGCAGATAGCGCTGGTTTGCGTATTTCTCACGAGAATCCTGTATTTACTGCCACTGCGCCAACTATCCGCCAGGCACCGCGGATGAGCACAGAAAGGCTCATGCCATACGGAATGGACTGTGCATACACCCCGACCGGGGCCGGAACAAATCCATCAGCGGCAAATATCTATCCGCGACACATCCGCTTGAGCAAAAATCTGGAAAGCTGGCAAACACGCCAACGAAATGCCAACAAGCATGCTGAAAAGCCTGCGGAACGCGCCGTTACCGGCATTTTTTCCGCGCTAACCGCTATGGCGGCAATCGATTTCAAGGCATGGACCTGGATTGCCAGGCATCCGCCCACTGTGCCTGCGGCCCGCGTCGGACCAGCCGGCACCTGGAACCCGGCCCCGGAAATCCGGCGTGCCTCCCCTGCTGCTCCTGGCGCCCGGTCTAGCCAGATACCGGCCCGCGAGCAGGAACCCGATACACCGGAACCACGGTTCTTTGAATGTCTGAGACTACATGCTGGCGGCCCCGGGTCAAAGCCCTGGTGCATCGCACCCAACCCGCCAAGACAGTGGCTGGATTATACCGTTATATACCCCGCCCTCAAGCCGAGCCACGCCAGCCGCGCCACTCTCCGGCGCTTTCCTAGACCCGATCCCAGGGCGCGGGCCCCAGCCGCTCAACCAGGAAATCCAGCATCGAGCGCAGAATCAAGGGCATCTGCCGGCGTGACGCGTAGACGCCATAAATACCCAGCTCCTGGGGCCGGGCCTGCGGCAGGATCGCCTTCAGGCGCCCCTGCGCGACATATTCGGCGGCATAGTAGGTCGGCAGCATGGCAATACCCGCCCCCTCCAGGGCGGCCTGCAGCAGCACCGACACTTCGTTGGCGCTGATATTGCCGCTGACCGGCACGTCCACGGGCACGCCATCGCGCTCGAAGCGCCACAAGCTCTTGCCGAAATAGGAATGTGTCAGGCAATTTCGCAAGGACAGATCCTCGACCCTCGCCGGCTCGCCCTCGCGCCCCAGGTATTCAGGCGAGGCGCAGACCACCGACCGGCACACCGCCAGCTTGCGGGCGATCAGATTGGGATCGAGATCATTGGTGATGCGCACCGCCAGGTCGACCCGCTCCTCGACCAGATTGACGGCGCGCTCGACCAGCATCAGGTCAACCGAGGTGCCCGGGTGGAGCTTGACGTAGTCGGTGACCAACCGCGCCAGATGGCGCGAGCCGAACGACATGCTGGTGGTCATGCGCAACAGGCCGCGCGGCGCATCCTCGGGCGTGGCGACCGCGTTGCGCAGATCGCCCACCATCTCGAGCATCTGGCGGCAACGGGGCAGTGTTTCGGCGCCAGCCGGCGTCAGGCTGAGACGGCGCGTGGTGCGATGCAACAAGCGCACCCCGACCCATTGCTCCATTTCCGCGAGGTAGCGCGACACCATGGCGCGCGACATATCCAGATGGACCGCGGCCGCCGACAAACTGCCTCTGTCGGCAACCTCCACGAATACCTGCATCGCTTTCAAGCGGTCCATGATTGTCTCGATTTTTGCATCAGACTCTGCGGTTATACCGTATTTCCATGCACTTTCCGCGCCCGGGAAGAAGATAGGCGCGCCACTTCAGGACCATCGGCAACGCACCCTCAGACCGGGAACTGGCCCAGTGCGGCAACGGCCTCGGTCCGCACCGCGTCCAAGTCCGCTCCCCTGACGATATACACCAGCCGCGACACGCGATCATCGCCCGGCCATTGCGGCAGCGGCCGGATCGGATAGAGCTCGCCATGCACGCCATGTACTTCGCACGGCAGGGCTTCGCCCTCGAAACACACCAACCCCTTCATGCGCAACAATGCCGGCCCGAACCGCTCCTGCACTCGCGACACTCCGGCCAGGAAGGCGGCGCGCCCGATCGGCGCGGTCAATGCCAGCGCAAAACTCGCCACCTGCGCGTGGCGCCCCGACATCGGCCTGACAAACGCCTGCAGCCAGTCCGCCAAGTCGGCGCCGTCGCGCGGCGCCCGGGCGCCCGCCCCTTCGAGCAACGCCCCGACCACCGGTGCATCGGTGCGCTGGACGCAGCGCCGCGCACCGGGATTGATGGCGGCGACGAGCTGCTCGACATGACGCAATTGCGCCGCATCCACCAGATCGGACTGGCTGAACACGACCGTATCGGCCAGGGCCAGTTGCCGCAAGGCCTCGGGTTGCGTATCGATCTGACGCGGTCCGTGGCGCGCCCCCACCACCACGATCGCGCCCTGGTAGACATAGCGCTCGGCCAGAAAGCGATCGTGCTTCAGCGTAAAAAGCACCGGAGCCGGATCCGCCAGGCCGCTGGTCTCGATCAGCACCCGCCGGAATGGCTTGATGCGCCGGCTCAGGGCCAGCATGAACAGTTCGCGCAACGTGTCGGCGACCGCGCCGCTGACGACACAGCACAGACAGCCGCCCTCGACCAATACGATGTCGTCCTGCGCCAGACGCACCAGATGGTGGTCCACGCCGACATCGCCATATTCATTGACGATGACCACCGCGTCGGCGTAGGCCGGCTCACGCAGGAGGCGATTGAGCAGCGTCGTCTTGCCGCTGCCCAGGAACCCCGAAATCACTGTCACGCCGATGCGCTTGTCGCCTTCAGCCCCCATCTTCCATGCGAGCTTTCGCCCCGCCCTCACTATTGCAGCGCCCCCCAAGCGGGGAACGGATCCGCAATCGTAGCCAATTCGACCGCCGGCCGGGTCATTTCCTCCTGCGTCATCAGGCAAGCCTGCAGGCGCGCCCGCAAAGCCGCCTCATCCATGCCGATGCCGATGAGCACCAGTTCCTGGCAACGGTCGCCATAGACAGGATCCCAGTCGGCAACAATGCGGGCGCGCGATTCGGCATCCTCCGGCCAGCGCTCGCGAGGCAGCGCCGCCCACCAGTAGCCCGCCGCGCCATGGCGCGTCACCGGACCAGCCTGCGACCAGGACGCGGCATACGCCGGGCGCGTCACCAACCAGAAATAGCCTTTGGAACGCACTACGCCAGGCCATTCCTGGTGCATCCAGTCCCAAAGGCGCTGGGGATGGAAAGGGCGCCGGGCACGGAACACGAAACTGCCGATGCCGTACTCCTGTGTTTCCGGCGTGTGCTGGCCGCGCAACTCGCGCAACCAGCCAGGCGCCTGGGCCGCCTCATCGAAATCGAAACGCCCGGTGTCCAACACCCGTTCCAGCGGCACCCGGCCGAACTCGCCAAGCACGATATCGGCGCGCGGGTTGAGCTTGCGCAAGATGGCCTCCAGCAGCGCCAACTCATCCGGCGAAACCAGATCGGTCTTGTTCAGCACCATGACATCACAGAATTCCACCTGCTCGATCAGCAGATCCACCACCGTGCGCCGATCTTCGTCGCCCAGAGTCTCGCCGCGCTCGGCCAGGCTGTCCTGGCTGGCGTAGTCGCGCAGGAAATTGAAGGCATCAACCACCGTCACCATGGTGTCCAGCCGCGCCACGTCGGACAGGCTGGTGCCGTCCTCGTCGCGGAAAGTGAAGGTCTCGGCCACCGGCAAAGGCTCCGAGATGCCGGTGGACTCGATCAGCAAATAATCGAAACGCCCCTTCGCGGCCAACCGCCGGATCTCTACCAGCAAGTCTTCCCGCAAGGTGCAGCAGATGCAGCCGTTGCTCATTTCCACCAGCTTCTCATCGGCGCGCGACAACGCCGCGCCGCCCTCGCGCACCAGCTTGGCATCGATATTCACTTCAGACATGTCATTGACGATGACGGCGACCCGGCGCCCCTCGCGATTGTTCAGCACATGATTGAGCAAGGTGGTCTTGCCCGCGCCCAGAAAGCCGGACAGCACCGTCACCGGCAAGCGACCGCGTAGCGACCGCCGCCTTTCCGGATCCCGCGCCGCGCCCAGGCTCCCGCCAACCTCTCCCGCTTCCATCCGCATGATTGCCTCGCCCAAAAATAGAAATGTTATTACATAACAAAACTGAACTGGAATAGCACGCGGAATGAAATTCGCCACGACAAGGCCACAGCCATGAACAGGAAACGGCAAAAGTGCGCGGCAAGCGCCTTGTAGCCGTAAAAAAACCACGGCGAAAAAACCAAAAGGGCCACTCACTTGCGTGAGTGGCCCTGAATTCTTTGGCTCCCCGAGCTGGGCTCGAACCAGCGACCTGCGGATTAACAGTCCGTCGCTCTACCGACTGAGCTATCGGGGAACTGCTAAGAAACGAGATTATGAACGAAAAATTCAGACTGTGCAAATCCCCTATTTTTTGCTCCAGTCCCGCACCAAGTTTCCCAAGCAGGAAAAACTCTGATATGATTTCGGTCTTTCCAGATCAGGCCCCATAAACCGGGCAGGAACTGCGAAAACAAAGATGCTTTGCTTGCAGTCATGGCTTGCCGAAACCCGGCTCACCGAAACGAAGCAAATGGTCTTGCCGGCATAGCTCAGTTGGTAGAGCAGCGCATTCGTAATGCGAAGGTCGTAGGTTCGACTCCTATTGCCGGCACCAGAATTCAAAAAGCAGCCCACCGGGCTGCTTTTTTCATTTCCGGACCCGCGCGTCGCGTGACAACCCGCGCCGCGGCACCCCGCAGCATGGCGATCTCGCGCCGGGAACTCCCGCGCCGCGCCAGGCGTCCAACCGGCTGGACACATCACGGCGACAACTATCATGCGCATCCTTCTCGTCGAAGACGACACCATGATCGGGGAAAGCGTGCTGGACTGCCTGCGCGCCGAGCACTACGCCGTCGACTGGGTCAGGGATGGCCACGCGGCCGAGCTGGCCCTGCGCACCGATCCCTATGACCTGGTCCTGCTGGATCTCGGACTGCCCCGGCGCGACGGCTTGGCACTGCTGCGCGAATTGCGCGCGCGCAAGGACCGCACGCCAGTGCTGATCGCCACCGCGCGCGATGCCGTCAGCGACCGCATCGCCGGCCTGGATGCCGGCGCCGACGACTACATCGTCAAGCCCTACGATGTCGACGAACTGCTGGCCCGCATGCGCGCGCTGATCCGCCGCAGCGCCGGCCGCGCCGAACCGATATTCGAGCACGACGGCATCACCATCGACCCCCAGTCGCACGCCGCCTCGGTGGACGGCACACCGGTCCCCCTGACCGCGCGCGAATGGGCCGTGCTGGAACCGCTGATCGCCCGCCCCGGCATGATTTTCTCGCGCGCCCAGCTCGAGGAAAAGCTGTACAGCTGGAAAGACAGCGTCAGCAGCAACGCGGTTGAGGTTTATATTCATGGCCTGCGCAAGAAACTGGGCCAGGACCTGATCCAGAACGTCAGAGGCGTCGGCTATGTCATTCCCAAAACATGAGCATCCCGCTTAGCTATTCGCTGCGGGCCCGGCTGCTGTTCTTCCTGCTCGCCGCGATCGCGGTGGGCGCGCTGGCGCAGGGCGCCATCACCTATCGCAGCACCCTGCAGCAGGCCGACGACATCTTCGATTCGCTGCTGCAGCGCACCGCGCTATCGCTGGGCACTGGCGATGGCCTGCTGCGCATGGGCCCCTCGCACGCCCAGGGCTCGGCCACCCCGATGGCTGACGACCTGATCATCCAGATCTGGACCCCGGACGGCGTGCGCGTGTTCAATTCGCGTTCCCGCCGCCCCCTGCCCGACCAGATCGTACTGGGCTTCGCCGATACCGAGGTCGAAGGCAGCACCTATCGCGTGTACTCCCTGGCCACCCCGTTCCAGGTAATCCAGGTGGCCCAGGACATGGCCGTGCGCAAGCGCATGGCCGGGGCGCTGGCGTGGCGTACGGTCGCCCCGATCGCGGCCGCCGCCCCGCTGCTGATGCTGATCGTCTGGTGCGTGGTGAGCTGGTCGTTGCGTCCGGTCAAGCGCGCCCGCGCCCAGGTGGCGGATCGCCAGCCCGAGGACCTCTCCCCCATCGACGTACCCGACCTGCCGGACGAAATCCGACCGCTGATGCAGGAATTGAACCTGCTGCTGGCCCGCATGCGCGACGCATTCGCCGTGCAGAAGCAGTTCGTTGGCGACGCGGCCCACGAATTGCGTTCGCCGCTGGCGGCGTTGACCTTGCAGTTGCGGGCGCTGCAGCGCGCCAGCGACGATGCCGGCCGCCAGCTCGCCGAACAGCGTCTGGCCGCCGGCATCGAGCGCGCCACCCGGCTGGTGGAACAACTGCTGTCGATGGCCCGCCACGAGAAAGGCACCGAACAGCCGCCAGCCGAGCCCGTGGATCTGGTCGAAGTCCTGCGCCTGGCCTTGTCGGACACCTTGCCCAACGCCAACGCCAGGAATATTGGCGTGGCATTGCATGGCCAACCGTGCGCCTGGGTGCGCGGTCGACGCGATGACCTGGTGCTGCTGGCGCGCAATCTGCTCGACAATGCCGTCAAATACACGCCGGCCGGCGGCCATATCGACATCCATATCGACACCCCGGGCGATCAGGCGCTGCTGCTGATCGACGATAACGGCCCGGGCATTGCGGCAGCGGAACGCACCCGCGTGTTCGACCGCTTCTACCGGGTCGAAGGCAACCATCAGCATGGCAGCGGCCTGGGGCTGGCGATCGCGCGCGCCATTGCCGAACGCCACGCCGCCACCATCACGCTGGAAGACGCCCCTGGCGGCCAGGGCCTGCGAGCCAGGGTAGCCTTTGCCCGCGAGCATCCTCCTACTTAAGATTCGCCTAAGTGTCAGGCCCGAAGATAGCGCCATGTCCCAACACATGAACGCAGGAGCCGACATGAAGACCTCGCAGATGAAACCCTCGCGCCTGGTGCTGGCGCTGCTGGCCGCCGGCGCGATTGGCGGCGCGGGCGCCACCGCCGCATTCGGCGGCATTTCGATGGCGGCCAGCGCCCCCACGGCCATCGCCGCCGCGCCCGCCACCATGACCGGCGCGCCCAATTTCGCGCAGATCACCCGCGACTACGGACCCGCCGTGGTCAACATCAGCATCAGCGGCACGCGCAAGGTGTCCGACGACGAGGACGACCCGTTCGCCCAGTTCTTCGGCCAGATCCCGGGCGCACGCGGCGGCATGCCGTCGCGCGAAGTGCCGGTGCGCGGCGAAGGTTCCGGCTTCATCATCAGCAGTGACGGCATCATCCTGACCAACGCCCACGTGGTGAAGGACGCCAAGGAAGTGACCGTCAAGCTGACCGACCGCCGCGAATTCCGCGCCAAGGTGCTCGGCGCCGACCCGCAGACCGACGTGGCCGTGATCAAGATCGACGCCAAAAACCTGCCGGTCGTGAAGATCGGCGACGTGAACCAACTGCAGGTGGGCGAATGGGTACTGGCCATCGGCTCGCCCTATGGCCTGGAAAACACCGCCACCGCCGGCATTGTCAGCGCCAAGGGCAGGTCGCTGCCGGATGACACCTCGGTGCCCTTCATCCAGACCGACGTGGCGGTGAACCCCGGCAACTCCGGCGGCCCGCTGTTCAACGATCGCGGCGAAGTGGTCGGCATCAACTCGCAGATCTACAGCCGCACCGGCGGCTTCCAGGGCCTGTCGTTCTCGATCCCGATCGATGTCGCCTACAAGATCAAGGACCAGATCCTGGCCCACGGCAAGGTGCAGCATGCGCGTCTGGGCGTAACGGTGCAGGAGGTCAACCAGGACCTCGCCAATTCGTTCAAGCTGGATACGCCTTCGGGCGCCTTGGTGTCCAGCGTCGAAAAAGGCAGCGCGGCTGAAAAGGCCGGCCTGAAACCCGGCGACGTGGTGCGCAAGATCGACGGCAGGACCATCGTGTCGTCAGGCGATCTGGCGTCCTTGATCACCCTGGCTTCGCCGGGCGAGAAGATCACGCTTGACCTGTGGCGCAATGGCGCGCCCAAGGAAGTGGTGGCGACGCTGGGCGGCATGCCGAAGGACAACACCCTGACCGTCGGTGATAGCCGCGCGGTGCAGAAGGGCCAGCTCGGCCTGGCCCTGCGTCCGCTGTCGCCCCAGGAACAGGAGGCCGCGGGCACGCAAGGCTTGTTGATCGAGCAGTCGGCCGGCCCCGCCGCCAAGGCAGGCATCCAGCCCGGCGACGTGCTGCTGTCGCTCAACGGCGTGCCGGTGCACAACATCGGCCAGGTCAAGGAGGCCTTGTCCAAGGCCGGCAAGACTGTCGCCCTGCTGGTGCAGCGCGGCGAAGACAAGATCTTCGTGCCGGTGCAACTGGGCTGACCCCGGACCCGGTCTGGGTAGCGCGTACCGGCCGGGACTGCCCCGGCC
>NZ_JCBANN010000080.1:0-20900 GCF_059761975.1 Achromobacter sp. 46006 | reverse complement strand
AAGCGAGGGGCCGGCATGTTTCGCTCGCGCCCGACGGTCCCGGCTACAGCATGCGCTTCTGCGCCGCCATCCACAATTGCATGACGTCGCGGGCGCGGTCGTGCAGCAGGCGTTCGGCGTCGGTCAGGGCCTGCTGCAAAGTGATGGGGCCGGGCGCCAGGCTGAAGGCGGCGCTGATGCCGCTGCCATGCAAGGCTTCGTAACCCTCGCCCAGCGAGCCGGCCAGCGCCACCACCGGCACGCCAGCCTGGTGCGCGATGCGGGCCACGCCCGCCGGCGTCTTGCCGCGCAGGGTCTGCGCGTCCATGCGGCCTTCGCCGGTGAAGGCGAGCGTGGCGCCTTCCATGGCCTGCGCCAGGCCGCCGAGTTCGGCGACGATCTCGACGCCGGGCCGGAAGTGCGCGTTCAGGAACGTCTTGGCGGCGAAGCCGAGGCCGCCGGCGGCGCCCGCGCCGGCCTCGTGGCGGTGGTCGCTGCCCAGTTGGCGCGCGCAGATATCGGCGAAGTGGCCGAGCATGGCGTCCAGCGTCTGTACCTGTTCCGGCGTGGCGCCTTTCTGCGGACCGAACACGTGCGAGGCGCCCTGTGGGCCGCACAAGGGATTGTCGACGTCAGAGGCGATGACGATGCTTGTCTTCGCCAGCCGCGGGTCGAGACCGCGCATGTCGATATTGGCCAACTGGCCCAGCGCGCCGCCGCCCGGCGGCAGGCTGCGGCCTTCTTGGTCGAGCAGGCGCAGCCCCAGCGCGGTCAGCATGCCGGCGCCGCCGTCGTTGGTGGCGGAGCCGCCCAGGCCCAGGATGATGCGTCCGGCGCCGGCATCCAGCGCCGCCAGGATCAATTCGCCCACGCCATGGCTGCTGGCGCGCATCGGATCGCGCTTGGATGGCGCGATCAGTTCGAGGCCGGCGGCCGCGGCCATCTCGATGATGGCGGTGCCGTCGTCGAGCAGGCCCCACACGGCGTCGACCTTGTGACCCAGGGCATCGTTGACGGTGCGCTCGCGTGCCTGGCCGCCGGCCGCCGCCAGCACCGCCTCGACCGTGCCCTCGCCGCCGTCCGCCATCGGAATGCAGACCGTCTGCGCGCCGGGACAGGCGGCCTTGACGCCGCGCGCGATGGCCGCGGCCGCGTCGGGCGCGGAGATACTTTCCTTGAAAGAGTCGGGTGCGATGACGATTTTCACGAGGTCGGCCACGGTTCGTTGGGGAGGGGATGCCGATCATGATACCCGCGTGTCCGCCGCCGTCGTACCATAGCGCTTTCGTTGTTCATGTGAGAGTGGATCGCCATGCCTGTATTGCGCCGCACCAAAATTGTCGCCACCCTGGGGCCCTCGACGTCGACGCCGGAACGCATCGACGCCATGATCAAGGCCGGCCTGGACGTGGCGCGGCTGAACTTCTCGCACGGCAGCGCCGACGACCACCGCGAGCGCGCCCGCCTGGTGCGCGAGAGCGCCGCGCGGCAGGGCCGCTTCGTCGCCATCATGGGCGACCTGCAGGGGCCCAAGATCCGCATCGCGCGCTTCACCGACAAGCAGGTGCAACTGCAGGCGGGCCAGCCGTTCACGCTGTCGCGCGTGCACCCGAAGGACGCGGGCACCGCCAGCATCGTCGGCATCGACTATCCCGAGCTGGTGACGGACTGCCGCGTCGGCGACGAGCTGCTGCTCGATGACGGCCGCGTGGTGCTGGTGGTGGACCGGGTCGAGGGCGACGAGGTTCACACTACCGTCACGGTCGGCGGCCCGCTGTCCAACAACAAGGGCATCAACCGGCGCGGCGGCGGCCTGTCGGCCCCCAGCCTGACCGACAAGGACCGCGTCGACATCAAGCTGGCGGCGGAAATGGCATTGGACTATGTCGCGGTGTCGTTCCCGCGCTATGGCAGCGACATCGACGAGGCGCGCGAACTGCTGCGCGCCGCCGGCAGCGAAGCCTGGATCATCGCCAAGATCGAGCGCGCCGAAGCGGTGGCCGACGACGAGGCGCTGGATGCGCTGATCCGCGCCAGCGACGGCGTGATGGTGGCGCGCGGCGACCTGGGCGTGGAAGTGGGCGACGCCGAACTGGTGGGCATCCAGAAGCGCATCATCCAGCACGCCCGCACGCTCAACAAGGTGGTGATCACCGCGACCCAGATGATGGAGTCGATGATCTCCAGCCCGATGCCCACGCGCGCCGAAGTCTCGGACGTGGCCAACGCGGTGCTGGACTACACCGACGCGGTGATGCTGTCGGCCGAAAGCGCCTCGGGTTCGTATCCTGTCGAGACGGTGCAGGCCATGGCGCGCGTCTGCCTGGGCGCGGAAAAGCATCCCACCAGCACGCAGTCGCACCATCGCCTGGGCGAGACCTTCACGCGCTGCGACGAAACCATCGCGCTGGCGGCCATGTACGCGGCCAACCACTTTCCGGGCGTCAAGGCCATCATCGCGCTGACCGAAAGCGGCCACACGCCGCTGATCATGTCGCGCATCCGCTCGGGCGTGCCGATCTACTGCTACAGCCCGCACAGCGTCACGCAGAATCGCGTGACCATGTTCCGCGGCGTGTACACCATTCCGTTCGCGCCGTCGGACTACGAGCCGGCGGATCTCAGCAATGCCGCCATCGACGAGCTGAAGAAGCGCAACCTGGTGCAGGCAGGCGACTGGGTCATTCTCACCAAGGGCGACTTCTACCGCGACAGCGGCGGCACCAACGGCATGAAGATCCTGCTGGTGGATTGAGGGCTCTCGCGGCGCGGGGCCGCGAGGCCCGCGCCGTTCAAGCGAAGAACCAGTAGCACACGCCGATGGCCGCCAGCACGCCGGCCAGGTCGGCGACCAGCGCGCAGCCGACCGCGTGGCGCGCGCGCAGGATGCCGACCGAGCCGAAATACACCGCCAGCACGTAGAAAGTGGTTTCGGTGCTGCCCTGCATGACCGCCGCCAGCCGTGCGGGAAAGCTGTCGACGCCGAAATGGGCCATGGTCTCGAGCATCATGGCGCGCGCCGCGCTGCCCGAGAACGGCTTGACCAGCGCGGTCGGCAGCGCGTCGACGAAGCGCGTGTCCCAGCCGGCATTGGCGGCCAGCCAGCGGATGCCGTCCAACAGCAAGTCGAGCGCGCCCGAGGCCCGCAGCACGCCGACCGCGCACAGCATCGCCACCAGATAGGGCAGCAGGCTCTTGGCGATGTCGAAGCCTTCCTTGGCGCCGTCTATGAAGGCCTCGTACACCGGCACCTTCTTGCAGGCGCCGGCGATCAGAAAGGCCAGCAGGATGCCGAACAGCGCCAGGTTGCCCATCAGCGACGACAGCGCGGCGATGGCGCTGGCCGACATGCTGGCCAGCAGCGCCATGAAGCCTCCCAGCAGCAGGGCCGCGCCGCCCAGCCACAGCATCACGACCGGATCGATCAGCCGCAGGCGCTGGCAAGCCGCCACCGCCAGGAGGCCGGCCAGCGTCGACGCGCTGGTGGCCAGCAGGATGGGCAGGAACACCAGGGTCGGGTCGGCCGCGCCCTGCTGGGCGCGGAACATGAACAGCGTCACCGGCAGCAGCGTCAGCGACGAGGCGTTGAGCACCAGGAACAGGATCTGGGCGTTGCTGGCGGTGTCGGGCTTGGGATTGAGCGCCTGCAGTTCGCGCATCGCGCGCAAGCCGATCGGCGTGGCGGCATTGTCCAGGCCCAAACCGTTGGCGGCGAAGTTGAGCGTGATCAAACCGATCGCGGGGTGGTTGCGGGGCACCTCGGGCATCAGGCGCGCGAACAGCGGCCCCAGCATGCGCGCCAGCCGTTCCACCAGTCCGGCCCGTTCGGCGATGCGCAGGAAGCCCAGCCATAGCGTCAGCGTGCCGAACAGCAGCACCATGACCTCGACCGACACCCGCGCCATGTCGAACAGGCTGGCGACCATGGCATGGAACACGTCCGGATCGCCGATGGCCAGCCAGCGGTGCAGGGCGGATGCGGCGGCGGTCAGGAAAAAGCCCAGCCAGAGTTTGTTCAGCATGCGGTGTGTGCCCGGACAGCGAAGGGAATGCGCACCAGCGCGGGGAGGCCCATTGTCGCAGAGTCGGACCCATGGGGTTTGTCCCCGATGGCCCAATTCTGGTACTTTGCCCTGATACGCCCAGTGGCATCGAACGAGAGAGAGCACATGGATTTCAACGCCTGGCGCCGGCGCCGCATCTCCGAACCCGCATACCGTTGGGCCCGCAACGCAATGCCGCCGCTCTCGGCCACCGAACGCGAGGCCATCGAGGCCGGCGACACCTGGTGGGAAGCCGACCTGTTCACCGGCAACCCCGACTGGCGCAAGCTGCTGGACGTGCCCGCGGCGGCCCTGACGCCCGATGAACAGCGCTTCATCGACGGCCCGGTGGCGCAATTGTGCGCGATGCTGGACGAATGGGACATCACCTGGCACCGCCGCGACCTCCCGCCCGAGGTCTGGGCCTTCCTGAAGGCGCAGCGCTTCTTCGGCATGATCATCCCCAAGCGCCACGGCGGCCTGGGCTTCTCGCCCTACGCCCATTCCGAGGTGGTGCGGCGCATCTCCGCCTATTCGATCACCGCCGGCGTCACGGTCATGGTGCCCAATTCGCTGGGGCCGGGCGAGCTGCTGATGCAGTTCGGCACCCAGGCCCAGCGCGATTACTGGCTGCCGCGCCTGGCCGACGGCCGCGAGGTGCCGTGCTTCGGGCTGACAAGTCCCGAGGCCGGCTCGGATGCCGCGTCCATGGTGGATACCGGCGTGGTCTGTCGCCAGGTGGTGGACGGCCGCGAGCTGATCGGCGTGCGCCTGAACTGGCACAAGCGCTACATCACGCTGGGGCCGGTGGCCACGGTGCTGGGGCTGGCCTTCAAGATGTCGGACCCCGACGGCATCCTGGGCGGCGCGCGCGACATCGGCATTTCGGTGGCGCTGGTGCCGACCGACGCGCCCGGCGTCGAGATCGGCCGCCGCCACCTGCCGGCGATGCAGGTATTCCAGAACGGACCCAATCGCGGGCGCGACGTGTTCGTGCCGCTGGACGCGCTGATCGGCGGCGTGGAGCGCGCCGGCCACGGCTGGCAGATGCTGATGAGCGCGCTGGCGGCGGGGCGCGGCATTTCGTTGCCGTCGCTGTCGGCGGCGGCGTGCGTGATGAGCGCGCATGCCACCGGCATGTACGCGCGGGTGCGCGAGCAGTTCGGCATCCCCGTTGGCAAGTTCGAGGGCGTGCAGGAAAAACTGGCCAGCCTGGCGGGCAACGCCTACCTGGTGGAAGCGGCGCGCCGCCTGACCTGCGCGGCGTTGAACCAGGACGTCAAGCCGGCGGTGGTGTCGGGCATCATGAAATACCATGCCACCGAGCGCATGCGGGTGTCTGTCAACGATGCCATGGACGTGCACGCCGGGCGCGCCGTGATCGACGGGCCCAGCAATTATCTCGGCGCGCTGTACCGGGCGGTGCCCATCGCCATCACGGTCGAGGGCGCCAACATCCTGACGCGCAACCTGATCATCTTCGGCCAGGGGGCGATCCGCGCCCATCCCTACCTGATGCCGGAGATCCTGGCGCTGGGCAATCCCGACGAAGAGCGCGGCATGGAGGTGTTCCACGACGTGTTCTGGCGCCACCTGCGCCATACCGGCATGAACACGCTGCGCGCCATCGGCCGCGCCTGGACCGGCGGCTTGTTGGCGCCGTCGCCGGTGTCAGGCCCGACCGCCGGCCACTACCGCCGGCTGGGACGCTATGCGGCCGGCTTCGCGCTGCTGGCGGATGCCGTCCTGGCGCGGCTGGGCGGCGGCCTCAAGCGCCGCGAGATGCTGTCGGCGCGGCTGGGCGACCTCCTGGCCGAGCTGTACCTGCTGTCGGCCGTGCTCAAGCGCTGGGAGGACGAAGGGCGCAAGCATGACGACCTGCCCCTGGTGCATTGGTGCATGGCGCGCGGCTATGCCGAGATCGAAACGCGCATGGACCAGGTGCTGTCCAACCTGCCTGGCCGGCCGCTGGCCTGGGCGCTGCGCGCGGCCATCCTGCCGCTGCGGCTGGCACGCGGGCCGGGTGACGCGCTGACCCGGGAATGCGCCGAACTGCTGCTCAAGCCGTCGCCGACCCATGTGCGGCTGGCGGCCGACCTGCAACGCGCGGCGGCCGCCGGCGATGCGCAGGACGACGACCCCCTGGCGCTGCTGACCCGCGCCTTCGCCCTGGTGGATGCGGTGCAGCCGATCCGCGACCGCTTGCGCCAGTCGGGCGTGCGCGATTGGCGCGAAGCGCACCGGCATGGCGCGATCACGGCGGCGCAGGCGGCACAACTTGAAGAGGCCGAGGCGATCGTCTCGCGGGTATTGCAGGTGGATGACTTCGCGCCGCAGGAATTGTCGCCGGGTGAGGCGGGCGCGAACCCGCGCTCAGCGCCGCGCGACGATCAGTCGTCCTGATTCGGATCCATGCCCGGGAACAGGATTTCGGTGAAGCCGAACTTCGAGAAGTCCTGGATCCGCGAGGGATAGAGCCGGCCGATCAGGTGGTCGCATTCGTGTTGCACCACGCGGGCGTGAAAGCCCTCGGCTTCGCGCTCGATGGCGCGGCCGTAGGGGTCCTTGCCCTGGTAGCGTATGTGGCGGTAGCGCGGCACCAGACCACGCAGGCCCGGCACCGACAGGCAGCCTTCCCAGCCGTCTTCCATTTCGTCGGACAGCGGCGTGATAACCGGATTGCACAGGATGGTCTGCGGCACCGCGGGCGCATCGGGATAGCGTTCGTTGCGGTCGAAGCCGAAGATCACCAGTTGCAGGTCGACGCCGATCTGTGGGGCAGCCAGGCCCACCCCTTGCGCCGCCGCCATGGTCTCGAACATGTCTTCGATCAGGGCGTGCAATTCGGGAGTGTCGAAGCGCTCGACCGGAGGCGCCACGCGCAGCAGCCGGGGATCGCCCATTTTCAGGATGGTGTGGATCATGGCGATGGTGCAAGAGAAGTTGTCTGTCGCTAAAAGGGGCGGCTAGCCTGCGCAGTGGGCGCGGCGTGCAGGCCTCAATCCACGCGTCCCTTCTTCTGGATGAACTCGATCTTGTAGCCGTCCGGGTCCTCGACGAAGGCGATCACGGTGGTGCCGTGCTTCATCGGGCCGGCCTCGCGGGTGACCTTGCCGCCGCGTTGCTTGACCTTGTCACAGGCTTCGTAGGCGTTGTCGACTTCCAGGGCGATGTGGCCGTAGCCGGTGCCCAGGTCGTATTTGTCGGTATCCCAGTTGTGGGTCAGCTCGATCACGGCGCCCTCGGATTCGTCCTGGTAGCCGACGAACGCCAGCGTGAACTTGCCGTCCGGGTAGTCGTTGCGGCGCAGTACTCGCATGCCGAGCACGTTGGTGTAGAAATCGATGGACTTGTCGAGGTTGCCGACTCGCAGCATGGTGTGGAGCATACGCATGGTGATATTCCTTTGGCGGTGGGGGGCGGAGTCACGGAACCGCGAGGCGCGACCCGTCTAGAACTGGGGGAGCGAGGCCGGATCGTGGCGCCGCAGTACGTTTTTGGCTGCTTCGAAATCGGGCAGGATCTGGCCGACTTCGCGCCAGAAGTCCTGGCTGTGGTTCATTTCGCGCAGGTGGGCCAGTTCATGCGCGATGACGTAGTCGATGATGGCCGGCGCGAAGTGGATCAGGCGCCAGTTCAGCATGATGTTGCCGTCGCTGGTGCACGAGCCCCAGCGCGTGGCGGCGGACGACAGGCGCCAGCGGCGGATCTTCAGGCCGCTGATCTGCAGGAAATGCGCCAGCCGGGCGCCGAACCAGGCGCCGGCGCGCTGTTGCAGCCAGGCCTGGGCGGCGTCGCGGATGCGGCCCTGGTCGGCGTCGGCCGGCAGCGCCAGCCACAGCGTGTCGCCGTCGGCCGGCGCTTCGGCATCGCCCGACAGGCGGGTCTGGCGGCTGTCGCCGCCCACGCCCAGCACGATGCGCTTGCCCAGGTAGGGCAATTCGCCGCCGGCCTGCCAGCGCGTGTGCGCCATGGCCAGTTGCTGCTTGCGGTTGTGCCATTCGCGCAGCTTGGCGACGATCCAGCGGGATTTCTCGCGCACCGCATCGTCGACCTGCGCCAGCGTGACCCAGTTGGGGGCGGTGACGCGCAGGCCGTCGTCGGTGATGACGAAGCCGATGCTGCGGCGGCGCGAGCGCAACAGCACGAAGCCGATGGGTTGCGGATCGGTGTCCACCTCGCGCCAGCGCGCGCCCGGCGGCATAGGATCGGGGCAGGGCGTGGGCACGCGCGCGGCGGCGTTGGGCGACAGCGTCAGCAGCGGTTCGCCGGCCGGCTTGGGCGCGGGGGAAGAAGAGGGAGGGAACAGCGGCGCGGGCGGCGTGGCCACCGGCGCCTTGCGTGGCGCGGGAGGCGCACTCAGAGGCGACGCGTCCGCAGCCGCGTCGGAGTCTTGCACGTCGAACAGGAGTTCGAGCTGGTCAGTGCTGGGCATACCTTTCTGGATTGAGACGCCGCATTTCCCCTTCGATCCAGTCCTGGACTTTCCGGTTCAGTTCCTCGGGGGAGATTCCCTTCGATTCTATCGCGGGACCGATGGACAGCGTAACCATGCCCGGATATTTGACGAAGGCGTTGCGGCGCCAGCATTCGCCGGCATTGTGCGCCACCGGGATGACCACCGCGCCGGTGCGCGAGGCCAGCAGCGCGCCGCCCATCTTGAAGCGCGCGGTCTTGCCGGGCGGCACGCGCGTGCCTTCCGGGAACAACAGCGGCCAGCGGCCTTCGTCCAGCCGGACCTGTCCCTGCTTGACCACCTGGTCGAAGGCGTCGCGGCCCTTGGAACGGTCGATGGCGATCATGCGCAACAGTGCCAGGCCCCAGCCGAAGAACGGCACCATGTGCAGTTCCTTCTTGTAGACGAAGCAGACCTCGCGCGGCATATAGGCCGGGAAGAATAGCGTTTCCCAGGCCGACTGGTGCTTGGACAGCAGCACCGCCGGGCCGTCAGGCAGGTTTTCCCAGCCCTTGACCTGCCAGCGGATGCCGCAGATCACCTTGGCGCCCCAGATGGCCAGGCGCGGCCAGCCCACCGTGAGCTTGTAGCGCAGGTGCAGCGGCAGCGGCGCCCACAGCACGCAGGCGAAGGCATAGGGGATGACCGTTATGGCCAGGAACAGGAAGTACAGGAGCGAGCGCAGCCGGGCCATCAGTTGTCCTGCAGCAGGGCGTCGACCACGGCCGACAGGTCATCGCAGACCCGGGTGTTCTCGGGCAGGCCGCCCTTGGCCAGGGTCTTCGTGCCGTTGCCGGTCTGCACCAGCCAGGGCGAGCAGCCGGCGGCGGCGGCGGCCTGAAGGTCGCGCAGCGAGTCGCCCACGGCCGGCACGCCGGCCAGGTCGACGTCATAGCGGTGACCGATCTGCTCGAACATGCCGGGGCGCGGCTTGCGGCAGGTGCAGTTGTCGTCCGGGCCGTGCGGGCACATGAAGATCGCGTCGACGCTGCCGCCAGCCGCGGCCAGTTCGCGCCGCATCTTGGTGTGGATGGCGGTCAGCGTGTCCATGTCGAACAGGCCGCGGGCCAGGCCCGACTGGTTGGTGGCGACCACCACCTTCCAGCCCGCCTGGGTCAGGCGGGCGATGGCCTGCAGGCTGCCAGGCAGGGCGATCCATTCGTCGGGATGCTTGACGAATGCGTCGCTGTCCTGGTTGATGACGCCGTCGCGGTCGAGGATGATGAGCTTCACTGTGCCAGCCTGGAGATGTCAGCGACCTGGTTCATCAGGGTGTGCAACTGGCCCAGCAGCGCCAGCCGGTTGGCGCGCACCGCGGGGTCCTCGGCCATGACCATGATGTCGGCGAAGAAGGCGTCCACCGGCTCGCGCGCCTGCGCCAGCGTGCGCAGGTTGGCGGCGAAGTCGCCGGCGGCCAGTTGCGCCTCGGCCTGCGGACGCAGCATGGCGATGGCGGCGGCCAGCGCCTTTTCGGCGGGCTCGACCAGCGCGGCATCATTGACCGCGCCGATTTCACCCTCGGCCTTCTTGAGCAGGTTGCCGATGCGCTTGTTGGCGGCGGCCAGGCTGGCGGCCTCGGGCATCTGCGCGAAGGCGGCGGCGGCGCGCACGCGCTCGCCCACCTGGTGCAGCGGCGGCGCCAGGGCGATCACGGCCTCGACCGCGTTGCGGTCGTGGTCGTTGATCAACTGGTTGCGGTAGCGTTCGTAGATGAAGGCGCGCACTTCCGCCAGCGTGTCGGCGGGGATCTTGCCGGCCGGGAAGGTGGCGGCGGTGGCGGCCAGCAGGCCGTCCAGGGACAGCGGGCCGTCCTGGTTGAGCTTGAGCCAGCCGCCGGCGGCCAGTTGCTCGAAGGCGCTGATCAGGCCCAGCGCGGCGCGGCGCAGGCCAAAGGGGTCGCGTTCGCCGGTGGGCGCCAGGCCGATGGCCCAGATGCCGACCAGGGTCTCGGCGCGCTCGGCGATGAACAGCGTGGCGGCGGTCAGGCCGTCCTGCGAGACCGGCGTGTCGTAGCGGTTGCGGTACTGGCTGCGCAGCGCCTGCACCACGCTGTCCGGCTCGCCGTCGCCGGCGGCGTAGTAGGCGCCCATGATGCCTTGCAGCTCGGGAAACTCGCCCACCATGTTCGAGCCCAGGTCGGCCTTGGCCAGCAGCGCGGCGCGGTCGGCGGCGGCGACGTCGCCGCCCAGCTTGCCGGCCACGTCGCGGGCGATGGCGCGCACGCGCTCGACGCGTTCGAGCTGGGTGCCCAGCTTGTTGTGGTAGACGATCGAGCCCAGTTGCTCGACGCGCGCGGCCAGCGGCGTCTTGCGGTCGGTCTCGAAGAAGAACTGGGCGTCGGCCAGGCGCGGGCGCACCACGCGCTGGTTGCCTTCGACGATGTTCACCGGGTTGTCCGTGCGCATGTTGCTCACGATCAGGAAGCGGTGCGTCAGGCGGCCGCTGGCCGGGTCGAACAGCGGGAAGTATTTCTGGTTCAGGCGCATGGTCAGGATCAGGCATTCCTGCGGCACTTGCAGGAACTGTTCCTCGAACTCGCCGACGTAGACGGTGGGGTGTTCGACCAGTGCGGTGACTTCATCGAGCAGGGCGGCCACTTCGGGGTCGTCGCCCAGCGTGGCCGAGAGGCGGCCGGCGTGGTCCAGCAACTGGCGATGGATCTCGTCGCGGCGGCCTTCGAACGAGGCCACCACGCGGCCCTTTTCGGCCAGGGTGGCGGCGTAGGCGTCGGCATCGGCGATGGCGATGGCGCCGCTGCTCATGTAGCGGTGGCCCAGCGTCTCGCGGCCGGCGGTCAGGCCCAGGGCGCTGACCGGCACCACGTCGGCGCCGAACAGCGCGATCAGGCCGTGCGCCGGGCGCACGAACTTGACGGTGGTTTCGCCATCGGCCAACTGGTAGCGCATGACCTTGGGGATCGGCAGGCCGTCGATGGCCGCGTCGATGCCTTCCTGCAGGCCGGCGGCCAGCGCGGCGCCGGGGGCGGTGCCGCGGGCGACCAGGTAATCCTGCTTGCCGTCGGATTCACGTTCCAGGGTGGCCAGGTCGATGTTTTCCAGGCCCTTGGCGGCCAGCTTCTTCTGCAGCGCCGGAGTGGCCTTGCCGTCTTCGGTCAGGCCGATCTTCACCGGCATCAGCTTTTCGGCGTAGGCCTGGTCGGGCGCCTGGGCCAGCACGGCCGACAGGCGCACCGCCAGGCGGCGCGGCGTGGCGTAGGGCTCGACGGCGCAGCCGTCGGCCAGCAGGCCGTGGCGCGCCAGCGTGGCGCGCACGCCTTCGGCGAAAGCCTGGCCCAGCTTCTGCAGGGCCTTGGGCGGGAGTTCTTCGGTCAGCAGCTCGACCAGCAGGGGGCGGGTGTTCGTCGTCATTTATGCAGCCTCCCCGGCGGCCTTGTCGCGGCCCAGCATGGGAAAGCCCAGTCGTTCGCGGGAATCGTAGTAGGCCTGCGCGACGGCGCGCGACAGGTTGCGGATGCGGCCGATATAGGCGGCGCGCTCGGTCACGCTGATCGCGCCGCGCGCGTCCAGCATGTTGAAGGTGTGCGCGGCCTTGAGCGTGGCTTCATAGGCCGGCAGCGCCAGCGGCACGTCCATCAGGCGCTTGGCCTCGGCTTCGTAGTCGTTGAAGTGCGCGAACAGCATCTCGGCCGACGAATATTCGAAGTTGTAGGTGGATTGTTCCACTTCGTTCTGGTGGAACACGTCGCGGTACAGCACGCGGCGGCCGTTGGCGCCTTCGGTCCAGACCAGGTCGTACACGCTCTGCACGTCCTGCAGGTACATGGCCAGGCGTTCCAGGCCGTAGGTGATCTCGCCCGTGGTCGGGGTGCAATCCAGGCCGCCCACCTGCTGGAAGTAGGTGAACTGGGTTACTTCCATGCCGTTGAGCCACACTTCCCAGCCCAGGCCCCAGGCGCCCAGCGTCGGGTTTTCCCAGTCGTCCTCGACGAAGCGGATGTCGTGCTGCGTGGGGTCGATGCCCAGCGCCTTGAGCGAGCCGATGTACAGGTCCAGGATTTCCGGGGGAGCGGGTTTCAGCACCACCTGGTACTGGTAATAGTGCTGCAGGCGGTTGGGGTTCTCGCCGTAACGGCCGTCCTTGGGGCGGCGCGAGGGCTGCACGTAGGCCGCGCGCCAGGGCTCCGGGCCGATCGCCCGCAGGAAGGTGGCGGTGTGCGAGGTGCCGGCGCCGACTTCCATGTCGTAGGGCTGCAGCAGGGCGCAACCCTGCTTGTCCCAGTATTCCTGGAGCGTAAGGATGATTTGCTGAAAGGTGAGCATAGGATTCTTGGAATTCGATCGCCGGGCGACGTCTGCCGTGGGCGTGGGAAACCGGGCATTTTAACTGGCCCGGGGCGGCCCCGGGGGCGGACCCCGGGATGGCGGTTACATCCTGGCCGTTACATCTCGGACGGGGCGTGCTCCAGGCGGACACCGGCGGCGCGGCGCCCTGCGGCTGTCCGGCATTGGTCGTATCATTCCAGGTTGACCAGTCTTATATAAAACCAACATCCCCAAAACCCCGGAAGGAGCATCCGCATGTCTGACCTGATCAAGGTGGAAGTCGCCGACGGCATCCAGATCATCACCATCAACCGCCCCGAGGCCAAGAACGCCATCAACCTGGAAACCGCCCAGGCCATGGCCGCAGCGCTGGATCAGCTGGACAGCCGCGACGACGTGCGCATCGGCATCCTGACGGGCGCGGGCGGCACGTTCTCGTCGGGCATGGACCTGAAGGCCTTCGCCAAGTCGGGCCAGCGTCCGTACGTCGAAGGCCGCGGTTTCGCCGGCCTGAACGAAGCGCCGCCGAAAAAGCCGCTGATCGCCGCGGTCGAAGGCTACGCCCTGGCCGGCGGCTGCGAAATGGCGCTGGCGTCCGATCTGATCGTGGCCGCCAGCAACGCCAAGTTCGGCCTGCCCGAAGTCAAGCGCGGCCTGGTGGCCGGCGCCGGCGGCATGCTGCGCCTGCCGCGCCGCCTGCCGTACCACATCGCCATGGAAGTGATCCTGACCGGCGACATGCTGGGCGCCGAGCGCGCCTACGGCTTCGGCCTGGTGAACCGCCTGACCGAGCCGGGCGGCGCCCTGGCCGGCGCGCTGGAACTGGCCCGCGCCATCGTCGAGAACGGTCCGCTATCGGTGCAGACCGCCAAGAGCATCGTGGCGCAGTCCGGCGACTGGACCCAGGAAGAGATGTTCAGCCGCCAGCGTCCGTTGATCGCCCACATCTTCTCGTCGGCCGACGCCAAGGAAGGCGCCACCGCTTTCGCTGAAAAGCGCAAACCGGTCTGGCAAGGAAAATAAAATAAGCTGCACCCCATCGCGCGCGGCCGGTTCGCCGGCCGCGTTTTCATGTTTCCCTCCGTAACCCGCATATCGCCATGTCCGTCCTCATCAAAGAAGAAGACTTCATCCAGTCGATAGCCGATGGCATCCAGTTCATCAGCTATTACCACCCCGTCGACTACATCCGCCACCTGGCCCGCGCCTACGAGCGCGAGGAAAGCCCGGCCGCGCGCGACGCGATGGCGCAGATCCTGACCAACTCGCGCATGTGCGCCGAAGGCAAGCGCCCGCTGTGCCAGGACACCGGCATCGTCAACGTGTTCCTGAAGGTCGGCATGGGCGTGCGCTTCGACACCAAGCGCACCCTGCAGGAACTGTGCGACGAAGGCGTGCGCCGCGGCTACCTGAACCCGGACAATCCCCTGCGCGCCTCGGTGCTGGATGACCCGCTGTTCGCCCGCAAGAACACCCGCGACAACACGCCCTGTATTCTGCACGTCGAGCTGGTCCCGGGTGACAAGGTCGACGTGCAACTGGCTTCGAAGGGCGGCGGCTCGGAAAACAAGTCGAAGTTCGCCATGCTCAACCCCAGCGATTCGCTGGTGGACTGGGTGCTCAAGACGGTCCCGACCATGGGCGCCGGCTGGTGCCCGCCTGGCATGCTGGGCATCGGCGTCGGCGGCACCGCCGAAAAAGCCATGCTGATGGCCAAGCAGTCGCTGATGGAAGACATCGACATGTACGAACTGCTGGCCCGCGGCCCGCAGAACAAGCTCGAAGAGCTGCGCATCGAGCTGTACGAAAAGGTCAACGCGCTGGGCATCGGCGCCCAGGGCCTGGGCGGCCTGACCACCGTGCTGGACGTCAAGATCAACACCTTCCCGACGCACGCGGCCTCCAAGCCGGTCGCCATGATCCCGAACTGCGCGGCCACCCGCCACGCCCACTTCGAGCTGGACGGCTCGGGCCCGGCGCGCCTGGACCCGCCGTCGCTGTCGGAATGGCCGGAAGTTCACTGGGCGCCGGACTACAACAAGTCCAAGCAGGTCGACCTGAACACGCTGACCAAGGAAGAGGTCGCCAGCTGGAAGCCGGGCCAGACCCTGCTGCTGTCGGGCAAGATGCTGACCGGCCGCGACGCCGCGCACAAGCGCATCCAGGACATGCTGGCCAAGGGCGAGCCGCTGCCGGTGGACTTCACCAACCGCGTCATCTACTACGTCGGCCCGGTCGATCCGGTGCGCGACGAAGTGGTGGGCCCGGCCGGTCCGACCACCGCCACCCGCATGGACAAGTTCACCGACATGATGCTGGAGCAGACCGGGCTGATCGCGATGATCGGCAAGTCCGAGCGCGGCCCCGTCGCGATCGAGTCGATCAAGAAGCACGGCTCGGCCTACCTGATGGCCGTGGGCGGCGCGGCCTACCTGGTGTCCAAGGCGATCCGCGGCGCCAAGGTGCTGGGTTTCGCCGACCTGGGCATGGAAGCCATCTACGAGTTCGACGTGAAGGACATGCCGGTGACCGTGGCGGTTGACGCCCAGGGCACCTCGGTCCACACCACCGGGCCGAAGGAATGGCAGGCCCGGATCGGCAAGATCCCCGTCGCCACCGCGTAAGCCGGGAGCGGAAACGCGAAGCGGGCGCCGGTGACGGCGCCCGTCAGGCAGTGAATGGGAAATCAGGTTGGCGCAGGCGCGCCGAAACGAATTCGGCGATGGCCCGCGGCGACTTTCCCAGCACCTCGCGCAGCACTTCCTCGGTGTGCTGGCCCAGCAGCGGCGGCGCGCGCCGATAGACCACCGGCGAATCGGAAAAACGCAATGGACTGGCGGTCACGGGCGCGACGCCGCCGCCCGGATGCGGCAGGTCGCGGCGCAACTGCCGCGCCTGCGCCTGCGGATGGGCGAAGGCCTGGGCGATATCGTTGATCGGGCCGCAGGGAACGCCCACGGCCTCCAGCCTGGCGATCCAGTCATCGCGCCGTCCCTGGCGCATGATGGCGGCCAGTCTCCCGACCAGCTCTTCGCGGTGGGTCACGCGCAGCCGGTTGGTGGCAAAGCGCGGATCGTCCCCCAGCTCCGGCGCGCCGATGGCCTTGCAATAGGCGCGGTACTGCGATTCGTTGCCGGTGGCCACGATCAGATGGCCGTCGCTGGCGGCGAACACCTGGTAGGGCACCACGTTCTGGTGCGCGTTGCCCGCGCGCGTCGGCGCCACGCCGGAATTGAAGTAGTTGGAATTCTGGTTGGCCAGCAGCGCCACGTGGCTGTCGAGAAGCGCGATGTCCAGGTGCTGGCCCAGCCCGCTGCGGTGCCGTTCCTGCAGCGCCGCCAGGATCGCCACTGTCGCATACATGCCGGTGACGATATCGGTGACTGCCACGCCGGCCTTCTGCGGCCCGCCGCCGGGCAGGTCGTCGCGTTCGCCGGTGATGCTCATCAGCCCGCCCATGCCCTGGATCATGAAGTCGTAGCCGGGGCGCCGCGCGAACGGGCCGTCCTGGCCGAAGCCGGTGACCGAGCAGTAGATCAGGCGCGGATTGATGGCTTTCAGGCTGGCGTAGTCCAGGCCATACTTGGCCAGCCCGCCGACCTTGAAGTTCTCGACCAGGATGTCGCTGACCGCCGCCAGCTCGCGGATCAGCGCCGCGCCTTGCGGCGTGGCCATGTCGGCCTCGACCGAGCGCTTGTTGCGGTTGGCGCTGAGGTAGTAGGCGGACTCGTTGGTGTCGACGCCCTGGCCGTCCTTCAGGAAGGGCGGGCCCCAGGCGCGGGTGTCGTCGCCGACGCCGGGGCGTTCGATCTTGATGACGTCGGCACCCAGGTCGGCCAGGTTCTGCGTGCACCAGGGGCCGGCCAGGATGCGCGACAGGTCCAGCACGCGGATGCCGTCGAGCGCGGGCGGGCGCGTCATGGTTGCACCTCGGCGGTGCCGTGGCTCATCACGACGACGTCGCGTTCGACGGCGCGGGCGATGAAGCGGATCTGGCCGTCGGGCATGCGCCACATGTCGCATTGCAGCGTCTCGCCCGGGTACACCGGCGCCGAGAAGCGCGCGTCCAGCCGCGTCAGGCGGGCGGCGTCGTAGTCGCACCAGGTCTTGACCAGCGCGTGCGCGGCGATGCCGTAGGAGCACAGGCCATGCAGAATCGGCTTGGGATAACCCGCCTGATGCGCGACCTCGGGGTCGGCATGCAGCGGATTGCGATCGGCATTCAGGCGGTAAAGCAGCGCCGCCTGCGGCGGAATGCGCAGCGCGCAACGGCGTTCCGGTTCGCCTTGCGGCGCGGCGGGCAGCGGCTCGGGGCTGGCGTCGCCCTGGCCGAAGCCGCCGTCGCCACGGCAGAAGGTGCTTTGCCGCAATGTGGCCAGGTGCGTGCCGGCGCTGTCGTGCAGCGTGCGTTCGGTGACCACGATGGCGCCCTTGTCCGCGCCCTTGTCGATCACGTGGGTGACGCGGCTCCTGCCGATCACGGTGCCGGACGTGGGCAGCGGCGCATGCAGCGCCAGCCGCTGCTCGCCATGCACCAGCCGGACCCAGTCGATGCCGGCGCGCGGATCGCTCATCCAGAAGCCCGGATAGCCCAGCACCACGCTCATGGTGGGGAAGGCGCGCAGGTCTTTTTCGTACACGTAGCGCAGTTGGCGGGTGTCTTCGGGGTCCTGCCCCAGGCCGATGCCCAGGGCATACAGCATGGTGTCCTTGTCGTCGTAGTGCTGGCGCACGTCGTCGAAGCGCCAGTGCTTCACGGTTGCGTAATCGAGCGGCATGGCGGTCTCAGATGGGGTCCCAGTCGATCACGTCGGGCGAGCGCTCCAACGCGTAGAAATGCTTGCGCATGGCGGGCACGGCGATCTCGCCGATCAGCTCGGGTGTCCAGCCTTCGCCGTGGTGCACGCTGCGTAGCGGGCGCGGCTGGCTCATCAGCATGATCTCGTTGGCGCGCACCGCGAACACCTGCGCGGTGATGGCGCTGGCCGCATCGCTGGCCAGGTACACGGCCATGGGCGCGACCTTGCCGGCTTCCATTTTCTTCAACTTTTCGACGCGCGCTTTTTCCTCATCGGTCTCGGCGGGAATGGAGCTGGTCATGCGGCTCCAGGCGAACGGCGCGATGCAGTTCGAGCGCACGTTGTAGCGCGCCATGTCCAGCGCGATCGACTTGGACAGCGCGACGATGCCGAGCTTGGCGGCGGCATAGTTGGCCTGGCCGAAATTGCCGATCAGGCCGGACGTGGACGTCATGTGCACGAAGGCGCCGGATTCCTGCTCGCGGAAATAGGGGGCGGCGGCGCGGCTCATGAAGAACGAGCCATTCAGGTGCACGTCGATGACCTGGCGCCACTCCTCCTCGCTCATCTTGTGGAATACGCGGTCGCGCAGGTTGCCGGCGTTGTTGACCACTGCGTCGATGCGCCCGAAGGCGTCGATGGCGGCCTGGACGACGCGGCTGGCGCTGTCGTACGCGGCGACGCTGTCGGTGTTGGCGACGGCCTGCCCCCCGGCCGCGGCGATCTCGCGCGCCACGGCGTGAGCCGGGCCTTCGCCGCCGCCTTCGCCGGTCAGCGAGACGCCGATGTCGTTGACCACCACCCTGGCGCCCGCCTGCGCCATGGCCAGCGCGATGCCGCGGCCGATGCCGCCTCCCGCGCCCGTGACGACGACGACCTTGCCGGAAACAATACCGCTCATGGGGACTCACTCCTGGTGCCGCGGCGCGTGCCGCGTTGGGAAACAGTTCCGCGTCAAACCGTATGGTTTACGGGGTTGCCCCATGGTATGTTCGTGACGGCATTCGAAGAATTCAAAATTAAAAATGCCCCCCTTCTGTGTGGTGGAACATGAGACATGATCTGACTGACCTGCGGCTCTTCGTGAACGTGGGAGAAACGCTCAATCTGACCCGCGCGGCCGAACGCACCTTCCTGTCGCTGCCTGCCGCCAGCGCGCGTGTCAAGCACATGGAAGAGGCCTTCAAGGCGCGGCTGCTGGTGCGCATGGCCACGGGCGTGGCGCTGACGCCGGCCGGCGAGGTGCTGCTAAAGCACGCCAACGCGGTATTCCGCCAGCTCGAATGCCTGAACGCCGACCTGCAGCCCTACGCCAGCGGCCTGAAAGGGCGGCTGCGCTTGCTGGCCAACACCACCGCCACCAATTCCTTCCTGGCCGATGCGCTGTCGACCTTCCTGGCCGAGAACCCGGACGTGGACGTCGAGCTGGAGGAGAAGATCTCGGGCGACATCGTCATCGCGATCCGCGCCGGCGCCGGCGACCTGGGCCTGGTGGCCGGCAACATCGACGTCGAGGGCCTGGACGTGACGCCGCTGTTCCGCGATGAACTCACCGTGGTCACGGCGCTGGATCATCCGCTGGCGGCTTCGGGGTCGGCCCATTTCGCCGACCTGGTGGATGCCTACCAGTTCGTCGGCATCCATCCCGACAGCGCCATCCAGACCTTCCTGGAAGACATCGCCAGCGGCCTGGGCAAGCGCATCTGCCAGCGCGTGCACGTGGGCAGTTTCGAGGCCGTCTGCCGCATGGTCGAGGCGGGCGCCGGCATCGCCGTGGTGCCGCGCGCTTGCGCCGCGCGCTACAGTCGGCCGGACGCGCTGCACGTGCTGAAGCTGAATGATCCGTGGGCCTTGCGCGATCGCCTGCTATGCCGCCAGCGCGGCCGCGACCTGCCGAGTTTTGCCGAGTGCTTCATCGAGCACGTGCAGCGCGCGGCGCGAGGGCAATAGGCGGGGCGGCGGCGCAAGGGCGGCGCGCAGGACACGACAGAGCGTCCGGTCAGCGAACCTGGCATCGCGGCGAAAGAGGGGCTTTTGCAAATGTGTAGCGGCAAAAGCGGCCGCGCGGCAAATAATAAAAAAAGCCCCGGCCGCGCCTGAAGCGCGGGCAGCAGAAAAATGGGGCCGGCAGGCGGCAAGGCACCGCGTTGTTCCGGTGCGGTTTGCGGCCGCGCCACCGACAAGAACGAGACTCAGGAGACTGCCTTGCCAGACCCACAACGCCGCCGCGTCATCGCGGGGCTGGGCGCCGCGTGCGCCACGACCTTGCTGCCCACTTTCGCCCGCGCCGCCGTCTGGCCCGGCCATGCCGTGACGTTCATCGTGCCGTTTCCCGCCGGCGGCCCGGTCGACACCACCGCGCGTTTTACGTCGCAGCCCCTGGGCCACCTGTGGTCGGTGCCGACGGTGGTGGACAACCGTTCGGGCGCGGGCGGCATCGTCGGCGCGCAGTTCGCCGCCAAGGCCGCGCCGGACGGCTACAACTTCTTCTTCGCTTCCATTCACCACGCGGTGCTGCCGAGCCTGCGCGGCAACCTGACCTACGACATCAGCCGCGACTTCGTGCCGGTGGGAATGGCCGCGGTGTTTCCGATCGTGCTGGTGGTCAACCCGAGGCTGCCGGTCAATTCGGTGAGCGAATTGATCGCCTATGCCAAGGCCAACCCGGGCAAGCTGTCGTTCGGTTCGTCGGGCACGGGCGGCGGTACGCACCTGGCTGGCGAACTGTTCAACGCCATGGCGGGGGTGAAGATCCAGCATATTCCGTACCGGGGCAGCGCGCCGGCGATGCAGGACCTGCTGGGCGGACAGGTGCAGGTGATGTTCGCCGATGGCCCTTCGGCGGTGCCGCACGTGAAGACGGGAAAGGTCCGCGCGCTGGGCGTGGGTAACCCGACGCGTTCGAGCATGCTGCCGCAAGTGCCCACGATCGCCGAGGCGGGGTTGCCCGGATACGAAGCGTACTCATGGAGCGGCCTGATGGCGCCGGCGGGCACGCCGGCGGACATCGTGACGCGCGTGAATGCGGATATGGTCAAGGTGCTGTCGGACCCGGCGACGGCCCGTGCCATGGTGGCTGCCGGGGCGGAGCCCAAGCCGGGCAGCGCGGCGGCGTTTGGCAAGTTCGTCCAGGCGGAAATCGTGAAATGGCGGGAAGTGATCCAAAAGGCGGGGATCACGCTGGACTAGGCGGATGGCGGGTGCCGCCCCCGGCCCGCATGGCGCCGCGCCCTGGCCCCGGGCGGGCGCCGTCTCTTTTTCACAACTGACGCCGCCCGCGTCCCCACACAGGTGTGTCATCTGTTGGTCTGGAGACGCTGTCTGACAGAGTATAAAATAG
>NZ_JCBANN010000079.1:0-22446 GCF_059761975.1 Achromobacter sp. 46006 | reverse complement strand
GGCTTGCGCCCCGCGCGCGCCGGCCGAAAGCGGCATGCCTGGCGAGGGCATGCCGCTTTTATTTGCGCAGGAAGTGCGCGAAGTCGGGCGCGGGCGGGCTTTGCGCGTCGGCGGGGCCGGATCGCGGCGGGCATGGCCCTTGCTGCGGCCCGTTGTGGGGCCAGATGAGTTAACCTTTCAATGTCTGTCGTAAGTAATTGAGACCATGCCCAATTTTTCCATGCGCGATTCCGAGAACCGCCACCGAAGCATCTACCTGCTGCCCAACGCATTCACCACCGCGGCGTTGTTCGCGGGGTTCTATGCCGTGGTGCAGGCCATGAACAACCGCTTCGAGGTCGCCGCCATCGCCATTTTCGTGGCCATGGTGCTGGACGGCATGGATGGCCGCGTGGCGCGCCTGACCAACACCCAGTCGGCCTTCGGCGAGCAATACGATTCGCTGTCCGACATGACCTCGTTCGGCGTGGCGCCGGCGCTGGTGATGTACGAATGGATCCTGAACGACCTGGGGCGCTGGGGCTGGCTGGCGGCGTTCGTCTACGTGGCGGGAGCCGCGCTGCGCCTGGCGCGCTTCAACACCAATATCGCGGTGGTCGACAAGCGCTACTTCCAGGGGCTGCCGAGCCCGGCGGCCGCCGCATTGGTGGCCGGTTTCGTGTGGCTGGCCGTCGACAACAAGCTGCCGATCCACGACAGCGTGATGGCCTGGGTCGCGTTCACGCTGACCATGTACGCCGGCATCACCATGGTGTCCAATGCGCCGTTCTTCAGCGGCAAGAGTTTCGCCCTGGGCCGCAGCGTGCCGTTCTGGGGAATCCTGCTGGTGGTGGCGGTGTTCGTGTTCGTGTCCAGCGATCCTCCGGTGGTGCTGTTCGGCCTGTTCGTGCTGTACGGCTTTTCGGGCTGGGTCATCTGGGCCTGGCGCTGGAACCGCGCCCGCCGGCTGCAGCAGGAGCGCCGCGGTCAGTCGTCCTGATCTGGCCTGGTAAAAAAGAAACCCGCCTCGAGCGGGTTTTTTTTGGCCGCGTGGATCAACGCCACATGAAGCGGTCGTCGTCGTACATTGGGTCCGGGCCAGGGTGGAAGTGCGTGACGCCGTTGCCGTCGCGGCCCATGTAGACGTACATGAGCGAATTCCAGACGCTGTTTTCCTTGTAGCGGTACGACCAGATGACTTCGCGCTTCTCGCCCAGGCCAGCCTGGTCGATGCGGGCTGGCGGCCCGAATTCGCAGCGCACGCGGTCGGGGCTCCATTGGCCTTGTTCGAGCACCTTGAAGTGGGCGTCGGTCAGTAGCGGCACGACACGGTCGACCCGGCCGTCGGCGCCGACGTTGGCGCCCCAGGCGTACTGGCCCATGGGCTGCTGCGTCCATATCACGCGGCGCCCGCCGTTGGCTTGGGGGCATTCGAAGTTGGGGCGGCCGAACTGGGCCTGGACCTCGGCCAGCGGCGTGCCGGGAGCAACCTGGGCAAGATTGGCACAGGCGGCCAGGCCGGCGAGGGCCACGGCGGCGAGGGTGGTGCGGGCAGCTCCGTAATAATTTGACATGTCTTGGCTCCAGGTGCCTTCCTGCGGGGCGTCGGCGCGGCCTGGCGGCGGCCGGCGGTGTCTCTGGGGTAATTCTAGCGAATCGGCTATAATCGTCGGGCTTTATCAAGTGTATTGATTTTGCAAGATGCTTTGCGCCGGCAACGGGGCTGGGCTGGAGGGGAATCCAACAGGGCGCTGGCCCCGGGTTCCCGGTGTTTCCAGGGTGGCTCCGAAGCAGCAGTGAGAACGCAACAACGCTTGTCGCCGGCAGCGATTTTTTTTCAACCACGTCAGGGCGCCTCGGCCCTGTCGCATGTCCGAAGAGGTCATCCATGTCTGTAGCTGACATCAAGAAATCCGATATCGTTGCGCAATTCCAACGCGCTCAAGGCGATACCGGCTCCCCCGAAGTCCAGGTGGCTCTGCTCACCGCCCGTATCAACGAGCTGACCGGTCACTTCAAAGAACACATGAAGGATCATCACTCGCGCCGCGGTCTGCTGCGTATGGTCAGCCGTCGCCGCAAGCTGCTCGACTATCTCAAGGGCCGCAATCCCGATTCGTACCGCGCACTGATCGAAAAACTCGGTCTGCGCAAGTGATCGACGGGGCTGGCTCCCCATGACGCAACCGTGGTCGGTGCGACGCATGTCGCGACGGCCACGGTTTTTCATTTGTAAGGAATAATCGTCATGTTCAATAAAGTGACTAAATCGTTCCAGTACGGCCAGCACACGGTCGTCCTGGAAACCGGCGAAATCGCTCGCCAGGCCTCCGGCGCCGTTGTGGTGTCGATCGAGGACACCGTCGTCCTGGCCACTGTCGTGGCCTCCAAGAAGGCCAAGCCGGGCCAGACGTTCTTCCCGCTGACCGTCGACTACATCGAAAAGACCTACGCCGCCGGCCGCATCCCCGGTGGTTTCTTCAAGCGCGAAGGCAAGCCGTCCGAAAAGGAAACGCTGACCTCGCGCCTGATCGACCGTCCGCTGCGTCCGCTGTTCCCCGAAGACTTCTACAACGAAGTCCAGGTGGTCATCCACACGCTGTCGGTCAATCCTGAAATCGACCCCGACATCCCCGCGATGATCGGCGCCTCGGCCGCGCTGGCCATCTCCGGCATCCCCTTCAACGGCCCGATCGGCGCCGCCCGCGTGGGCTACATCGATGGCCAGTACGCCATCAACCCGACCGCGTCGCAACTGAAGTCCTCGAAGCTGGACCTGGTGGTCGCCGGCACCGAAAACGCCGTGCTGATGGTGGAATCGGAAGCCGACCAGCTGTCCGAGGAAATCATGCTGGGCGGCGTGGTCTACGGCCACGAGCAGATGCAGGCCGTCATCAACGCCATCCACGAACTGGTCAAGGACGCCGGCAAGCCCGATTGGGACTGGCAGCCGCCCGCCAAGGACGAGGCCCTGATCGCCGCCGTCACGTCGGCCGCCCAGGAAGGCCTGAACGCCGCCTACCAGATCCGCGAAAAGCAGGCCCGCACCACCAAGCTGCGTGAAGTCTACGCCGACGTGTCGGCCAAGCTGAACGCCGCCGCCGCCGAGAAGGGCGAGCCGGCGCCGGACGCCGTCACCGTCGACAACATCCTGTTCTCGCTGGAATCGGCCATCGTGCGTGGCCAGATCCTGAACGGCGAGCCGCGTATCGACGGCCGCGACACCCGCACCGTGCGTCCCATCAGCGTGCGCCTGGGCGTGCTGCCGCGCGCGCACGGCAGCGCCCTGTTCACCCGTGGTGAAACCCAGGCGCTGGTCGTGGCCACGCTGGGCACCAAGCAGGACGAGCAGATCATCGACGCGCTCATGGGCGAGTACCGTGACCGCTTCATGCTGCACTACAACATGCCTCCGTTCGCCACCGGCGAAACCGGTCGCATCGGCGTGCCCAAGCGCCGCGAAATCGGCCACGGCCGCCTGGCCAAGCGCGCGCTGATCCCGCTGCTGCCGGCCCCGGAAGACTTCCAGTACACCATCCGCATCGTGTCGGAAATCACCGAGTCCAACGGCTCGTCGTCGATGGCTTCGGTCTGCGGCGGCTCGCTGGCCATGATGGACGCCGGCGTGCCGGTCAAGGATCACGTGGCCGGCGTGGCCATGGGCCTGATCCTGGACGGCGGCAAGTTCGCCGTGCTGACCGACATCCTGGGTGACGAAGACCACCTGGGCGACATGGACTTCAAGGTCGCTGGCACCGAAAACGGCGTCACCGCGCTGCAGATGGACATCAAGATCCAGGGCATCACCAAGGAAATCATGCAAGTGGCGCTGGCGCAAGCCCGCGAAGGCCGCCTGCACATCCTGGGCAAGATGAAGGAAGCGCTGGATGGTTCGCGCGGCGAGCTGTCGGCTTTCGCCCCGCGCATGCTGACCATCAAGATCAACCCCGAGAAGATCCGTGACGTGATCGGCAAGGGCGGCGCCACCATCCGCGCGCTGACCGAGGAAACCGGCACCCAGATCGACATCTCCGACGACGGCACGATCGTGATCGCCAGCGTCGACGAAGCGCAGGCCAAGGAAGCCCAGCGCCGCATCGTCGAGCTGACCGCCGACGTCGAAGTGGGCCAGGTCTACGAGGGCTCGGTGCTGCGCCTGCTGGACTTCGGCGCCATCGTGCAAGTGCTGCCGGGCCGCGACGGCCTGCTGCACATCTCGGAAATCGCCAACTACCGCATCGCCAACATCAACGATGTGCTGAAGGTCGGCCAGCAGGTCCGCGTCAAGGTCATCGAGGCCGACGACAAGGGCCGCCTGCGCCTGTCCATCAAGGCCATCGGTGGCATCGAGCAGCAGCAGCCCGCCGCCGAAGCCGCCCCGCAAGCGGAACCGCAAGCCGAATAAGGCCTGCCTTTCCCTGCTGAAAACGGCGCCTTTCGAAGGCGCCGTTTTTTTGCCTGAGAGCGGCGCTGATTCATCTCCTTTCGTCTTTGAATCCCCGGTATCTCCCATCTTCGCGCGGCATACGGTAAAGTCTTGCGCGTGACACGAGCGCCGGCGCGGCGCGAGCCGGCAAGGCGCCAACAGGGGGGATTCGGATGGATCGAGCATGACGCGATGGCGAGGACGCGCCGCGGCGGCGGCCGTACTGCTGGGATCGCTGCTGGCCGGATGCATGTCCGCGCCGGGGCCGGGCCAGGGCTCGCCCAAGGGCGAAGGCATGTCGGCCGACCAGTTCATCCAGACCGACTTCAACCGCACCGTCACCCTCGAGGTGCGCGACAACCTGGCCAGCCTCTACAGCCTGCTGGACAAGCTCTACCGCCGCAATCCGCGCGAATGGCGCAAGACCGGCGTGGCCGACCATGCCACCGCGGTATCGCGCGTCAAGCATGCGATCGAGGTGCGCATTCCGCCGGCCGACCTGGCCGGCCTGCACGATATCCAGATCCTGGCCGTATCGCTGGACCCCAACTACAGCGGCGACCGGGTCGGTGCCTTCATCTACGGCCTGGCCGACACCATCATCGCCGCGCATAACGGCAAGACCCGGCTGTACGCCACCGACGCGCTGGACGGGCAGCGGGTCTACAATGCCGCACGGAACGTCGAGGCCGCGGCCTGGTTGCTGGCATCGCGCCGCAACAGCCTGGGCGAGCCGCTGCTGCTGGCCAACGAGATGTCGCCGCAGGCCACCAACCTGAGTTTCGAGCGCGAGTTCGGCGCCATCATTGGTCGGCTCGATCTGATCGCCAACCTGCTGGGCGAGAACTCGCGGCGCATCGGCATCAACTATGCGCAAGGCCTTCTGCTGTTCAATTTCCTGCCGGTGCGCTAACGGGATTTTTCCATCGTGATCGATATCGCTTCCATCCAGACCGCCCGCGCGAACCTGCGCGGCCAGGTGCTCAAGACCCCGTTCACCCTGTCGCGCACGCTGTCCGACATCTTCGGCGCGGAGATCTGGCTGAAGTTCGAGAACCTGCAGTTCACCGCCAGCTTCAAGGAGCGCGGCGCGCTCAACCGCATGCTGACGCTGTCGGACGACGAGCGCCGCGCGGGCGTGATCGCCGTGTCGGCCGGCAACCACGCGCAGGGCGTGGCCTATCATGCGCAGCGCATGGGCGTGCCGGCCGTGATCGTGATGCCGCGCTTCACGCCGACCGTGAAGGTCGCCAACACGCGCCGCTTCGGCGCCGAAGTGGTACTGGCAGGCGATACCTTCGACGACGCCAAGGCGCATGGCTACGAGCTTGCCAGGCAGCGCGGGCTGATCATGATCCACCCCTACGACGATGAGGCCGTGATCTCGGGCCAGGGCACGGTGGCGCTGGAGATGCTGGAAGACCAGCCGCAACTGGACATGCTGGTGATCGCCATCGGCGGCGGCGGCCTGATCTCGGGCATCGCCACCGCGGCCAAGGCGCTCAAGCCCGGCATCGAGATCATCGGCGTGCAGACCGAGCGCTTTCCCGCCATGTATGCCGCGATCAAGGGTGTGTCGATGCCGAACGGCCAGTACACCATCGCCGAAGGCATCGCGGTCAAGTCGCCCGGCGGCTTGACGCAGCCGATCGTCAGCCAACTGGTCGATCACATCGAACTGGTCAGCGAGGCCGACATCGAGCACGCCATCGTGGTGCTGCTGGAAATCGAGAAGACCGTGGTGGAAGGCGCGGGCGCGGCCGGCCTGGCGGCGCTGCTGCGCGCGCAGGAGGCCGGCAGCGAGCGCTTCAAGGGCAAGCGCATCGGCCTGGTGCTGACCGGCGGCAACATCGATCCGCTGATGCTGGGGGAGCTGATCGAGCGCGGCATGGTGCGCGCCGGCCGCCTGGCCCGCATCCGCGTCGACCTGCGCGATCTGCCGGGCGCGCTGGCGCACGCCACCAAGCTGATCGCCGACGCCCAGGCCAATATCACCGAGGTGCATCACCAGCGCGCGTTCACCTCATTGCCGGTGCGCAACGTGGAAGTCGATTTCGTGCTGCAGACGCGTGGGCCGGAGCACATCCAGGAAGTCATCGACATCCTGAACGCGGCGGGTTTCGCGGCCAGCAACCACGACCATTGAGTCAGAGGCGGCCCAGTTGCGGGTCGCGTCCCACCTGGTTCTTGAGCCGGTACAGCCGCTCGCGATGCAAGGTCGCGGCCAGCGGCTCGGGCTCGCGCCCCAGCGCCACGTAGTCGGCCGGGATCTGCGCGATAGCCTCGCGCATGCGCTCGGCGCCGTCCTGCCACCATTGCGCCAGCATGCGGTCCGGGTTGTACACGTCCAGGCCCTGGCGCCGCAGTTCCGAGCGGTTGAAATCCTTCAGGTTCCAGGTCAGCACCTGCACCACCGGCGTCTGTTGCAGGCGGCAGCGGGCGCGGCGCGCCAGGCCGGCGGCGATGACGTGGAAGTCCTTGGGGTCGCTGTAGCGCAGCGAGGCCTCGTAGGCCTGGGTGTCCTGCTCGATGGCCTGGGGGAAGCGGGCGTTCATCTCGGCCCAGAACTCGGCCATTACCTCGGGCGGGATGTCCCAGATGCGGCAGGCGTTGCGGCGCCATTCCTCGCCGATGCGTTCGGTCCAGACCGGCTGGAACACGCCGGCCTCGGCCAGGCGCAGCAGCAGGCGGCGCAGGATGCCGGACATGAGGACGCAGGCGTCCAGGACGATGAAGGGCGGGGTGGCGGTCGGAGTGGTCAAGGCTGGCAGTGTGTTCGCAGCGGCCGGGACGCGGCCGCGACCGTGCAGTGTAAGCGCATCCGCCGGAACCCCAGGCTTCAAGGCTGCATCGCGACCTCCAGCGCGCGTTCCAGCGATGCCCGGATCATCTCGCCATGGCCGAACTGCGGGAAGGCTTCATAGCTGGCGTCGGCGCCCGCGGACCTCAGGCCCTGGGCCATTTCGCGCACGGCAGCGCGCGGATCCTCGCCCGCCGTGCGCACCGCACCGCCGGGCAGGGGGCGGTTGGGATCGCGCGGCTTGGTGCCGACCAGGATGGCCACCCGCTTGCCGGCGGCCTTGCGGGCGTCGAACCGCCGCCATTCCTCGATCAGCGCGCCGTCGTGCCACCAGGCCGAGGGGTCGCCGACGATGTAGCGGGCGAAGGCCTGCGGCTGCGTGAAGAGCACGTGCAGCGTGAAGAGCCCGCCGTACGAGTGACCCCACAGGTATTCGCGTTGCGGGTCGATGGCGGCGCGTTCGCGCACCAGCGGTTTCACTTTGGCGCGGATGAACTCCAGGAAAATGTCGGCGCCGCCGCCGACGCGGCCGCGCACCACTGGGTCGGGCACGGGCTTGCCGTTCGCGAATACCGGCGGCGTGTAGTCATAGGCCCGCGACACGACGTCGTTGCGGGTATCGACGTCGTAGCCCAGCGCCACCAGCACCGGCGTGCGGCTCCGTCCCAGCGTGTCCAGGTCGGCTGGAGTCAGCGTGGCCAGGGCGGCGTTGCCGTCCAGCATGTAGAGCACCGCGCTGCCCCCGCTGTCGGGCGCCTTCCTGGGGATGGCGATCTGGATGCGGTAGTGGCGCTTGCCATCGTCCGAATCCAGATTGTGCGTTTCGTAGCGGTACACCGCCGAGGGATGGTCGGCCACGGTGTCTCCGAGTGGCTGCATGCCCGGACGCAACGGGGCGTCGGGCGTCGCCGCAGGCGCTTGCGCTTGCGCCGCCGTGGCCAGGATGCACGCCAGCACGGCGGCGGAAATCGGACGCGTGATCTTGTTTTTCATGGAAGGCCTACCAGGTGTAGTTCAGGTTCGCCGAGATATTGCGCCGCGCGCCGTAGTAGCAACTGGCGCTGCCCGAGCAGCTTGCCAGATATTCCTTGTCGGCCAGGTTGCTGGCGTTGAGGGAGAATTTCAGGCCCTTCAGGCTGGGAGAGAGCGCGCCCAGATCGTAGCGAATGGCGGCGTCGATCAGGTTCACCGAGGGGCTGCGGTACGCGTTGGCGGTGTCGCCGTAGCTGCTGCCGATATGGCGCAGGCCCGCGCCCAGGCTCAGGCCCGGGGCGATGTCCTGCGGCAGGCGATAGTCCGCCCACAGGTTGTAGCTGTGGCGCGGCACGCGCGGCAGTTCGTTGCCCTGCTCCGTGCCATTGCTCTTGGTGACTTCGCTGCGCATCAGCGTCGCCGAGGCGACGACCGTGATTTGATCGGTCAGGGCGAAGTTTCCTTCCAGCTCCAGGCCACGGACGCGGCCTTCGCCGGTCTGGACCTGGCACTGGCTGCCGTTGCACAAATGCGTGGGATCCGGGTCCGGCGTGGTGATGTTCTGCTGCTTGATCTCATACGCGGAGAACGTGATCATGCTGCGCGAACCCGGTGGCTGGTACTTGATGCCGATCTCGGCCTGTTTGCCTTCGGTCGGTTTGAAGGGCCGGTCCTCGTAACCGACCCCGTTTACCGGTTCGAACGAGGTGGCATAGCTGGCATAGGGCGCCAGGCCGTTATCGAACAGGTAGACCGCGCCGGCGCGCCATGTGGTGGCTTCGTCTTCGTAATGCGTCTTGGCGCCGGTGGCGCGCACCAGCGAGTTGTCCCGCGACCAGTCGTGGCGCACGCCCAGCGTGGCGGCCCACTGGCCCCAGCGGATCTGGTCCTGCGCGTAGATGCCGGTCTGCTCGCTGTCGCTGCGCCGGGTGGGCGTCATGGCGCCCAGGACGACGGGGCTGCCGTAGACCGGGTCGAAGACGTCGAGCGATGAAGCCTTGCCTGACGCCTGCGCCACGCGGATGGTCTGGGTGCGATAGTCCAGGCCCGTGAGCAGGGTGTGTTCGGTGCGGCCCAGGCCGAAATCGAATTGGGCGTTGTTGTCGACCGTGAAGCCTTCAGAGCGAATCCGGTTGCTGGACGCCGTGCGTCGCAGTGTGCGGCCGTCGGCCTGCAGGTCGCCCTGGCGCGAGACGCCGGCGTTGTCGGTATCGACTCGCATGTAGCGCAGCTTCTGGCCGAGCTTCACCTGATCGGTCAGGGCATGGCTGAATTCATAGCCGATGGCGTATTGGGTGCGATCGTAGCGGTTGAAGCCGGGTTCGCCCAGGAAGCGGCCAGAACCGAAGCGGCCATGGTCCGTCGCGTAATAGGTGCCGTGGGAAGGCAGGAACTGGTAGGTGCTGCCGCCGCGGTCCTGCTGGTAGTTGGCCAGCAGGGTCACCGAGGTGCGGGCCGACGGCCGCCAGGTCAGGCTGGGGGCCAGCATCACGCGGTTCAGCTCAACGTAGTCGACCTGGGTGTCGGAGTGGTAGGCGGTGCCCACCACGCGGTACAGCCATTCGCCGGATTCGTCCAGCGGCCCGCTGACGTCGGCGTTCAGGCGCGCCAGGCCGTAGTTGTCAGTGCCGACCCCGATCTCGCCGCGCGCGTAATCGGTGGGCCGCTTGCTCACCACGTTGACGAGCCCGCCCGGCGCGATCCGGCCGTACAGGACCGACGAAGGGCCGCGCAGTACTTCGACCCGCTCCAGGCCGAAGCCGTCGAACTGTGTGGCCGAGGCGGTGGCGCCGCTGCTGCTGCCCGGCGGGCGCAGGCCGTCCAGGTAGAGGTTGTTGGCGAAGCTGCCCGTGCGAAAGCCGCGCACGGAAATCTCGTCGACGCGGCTGTCCACGCCATACGAGCCTACCGCGACGCCGGCGCTGTAGCGCAAGGCTTCGGCGGTGTTTTTTGCTCCGATCATGTCCATCAGCTCGCGGTTGACCACGGATACGGATTGCGCGGTCTCGATGAGCGGCGTGCCGGTCTTGGTGCCCACGCTGCTGTCCAGGGCCAGCGTGCCGATGTCGCCCATGCCCTGGCCGGTCACCGTCACGCTGGGCAGCAGGGCCGCGCCTGCTCCGATAGCCTCGGGCACGGGTTCGATGCGGTAGCCCTCGCCATTGGCGTTGGGCACCGCCCGCAGCTTGCTGCCTCGCAGCAACTGCCGCAGCGCGTCCGTCACCGATCCCTGCAGGTGCATGGCAGGCGCCTGCTTGCCTGCCGTGAGCGGCGGGGCGCTGATGATGGTGATGCGAGCGGCCTGGCCCAGCCGCAGGAGCGCGTCCTGCAAGGACAACGCCGGCAGCGTGATGTCCACGGTGGCGTTTTCCGCTGCCCGCGCGGGCGGCGTCGTGGCGAGCGCGACGGCGCACAGAAGCAGGCAAAGCGTGGCTGGCTTGAAGCGGCGGATTCGGCCGCCCCTGGGAGGGAATCGTTGGGACATCGGTATGGGTTCTTCGGTTGGGACCCGCGCAGCGGGTTTCAACTTGTCCTAACGAGTGGGTGCCAGGAATCTGCCGAACACTTACATTTTGTTTCTCATCATGCCGGTTCCACGCGAACCCAGTAGCGCGTGCGGTATCGCACCCGCAGGCCCAGCGTGATGGCCAGCGCCTCCAGGACCTGGTCCGTGTCCTTGAGGCGAAAACTGCCGTTCACGCGCAGGGCAGCCACGCGCTCGTCGCACTGGATCAGGCCCGGCCGATAGCGCGCCAGTTCTTTGGCAAACGCCTCCAGCGGCATATCCTCAGCGATCAACATGCCGTGAACCCAGGCGAACTCGCGCCCGGCCCAGCCTGTTTCGTGCTCGATGCGGTGCGCCGAGAAGCGGCGCACGTCGCCAGCGCGCAGGGTCAGGCCGAGATCGCCTCGGGTGGTGAGAACGGCCTGCCCCGCATCGAGCGCCACGCGGGTCAATGGGCCATGCGTGTGCACCACCAGGTGAGCGCGGGTCGGCACGATACAGCCACCGCGCGTCAACACGCGCAGCGCCGAGTCCGCGGCGCGGGTGTCCAGCATGATCTCGCCGTCGTGCAGTTCGATGTCCAGGCGGCCTCCGTCCTGCCTCAGGTCCAGCGCGGTGCCGGTGTTCATCATCAGCGTCACCGCGTCGTTCAGCGTCAGGCTGCGCTGTTCGCCGGTGGCGCTGCGGTAGGCCGCGAGCCAGCCCGCCTCCCGGGCCTGCCGATAGAGCAGCGGGCCGCCCACTGCAATGCCCGCGCCGGCCGCCAGCAACTTGAGCGTGCGCCGGCGCGTGTGGCGAAAGTCGATGGCCCCGAGCGCGGCGGCAGCGGCATCGCCGCTTGCGGGCACGGCATCCTGCAATAGTTCGAAGCGCCGCCAGACCTTGGCGTGCGCGGGCGAAGCTTCGTACCAGCGCTGCCAGGCCTGCCGCGTGGCGGCGCTGCCGTCCTGTTCCAGGCGCACCAGCCAGCCCGCGGCCTGCGCGACTACGTCGGATTGGCGTCTAGACATCGAGCGCGTGATAAAGGCGTTGCCAACCCTGGACCATGTCTTTCTGCACCATGTTGACCGTGATTTGCAGGCGGTCCGCGATCGCTTCGTAGGGCAGGCCCTGTAGGCGCGCCAGCAGGAACACCTCGCGCATGCGCCGCGGCATGCGGTCCAGCGCCGCGCACACTGCGAGCAGTTGCTGCGATACCTGGGCCAGCATTTCGGGCGACGGCGAGAGCGGCTCGGGCTGTTGCGCCAGCGCGGCCAGGTAAGCGGCCTCCAGCTCGCGGCGCCGGTGGCGGTCGATCAGCAGGCGGCGGGCGATGGTGGCCAGGTAGCCGCGGTTCCAGCCGCGCGGTTCCAGGTACGTCTGGCGCAGCAGGCGCTCGAAGGTGTCCTGCACCAGGTCCCAGGCGTCGGCCGTGTGTCCGCCGGTCTGGCGCCGCATGAAGGCGAACAGCCAGGCGTGGTGTTCGCGGTACATCGTCGCGACCAGGTTGGGATCGGCCGCCGCAGGATTTGAGGGCGCTTGCACGATGATGAAAAAGATTTGCGAATAGGAATCAGACGCAATTCTATATTTGGCGTGCCTGCCTGGAAAGCGGGCCAGGGCCGGATGTCCACGGGGGAAGAGGAATAGGGGCGGCAAGGACGCGCAAGCGCGGGCCGACGGAGGCGTGCGATGGTGCCCGAGACCGGAATCGAACCGGTACGGCCTTGCGGCCGAGGGATTTTCGTACCACTTCGGCTTTCGCCGCCGGCGCGCGGGGCGCCGTTCGTGGTCTGGAGCACGCCTTCACCTTAGCCTTGCGGCCTTAGGTGCCCGCCGTCTGCTCTCTACACCTTCCCGGTTCTCGCGAACCGGGCTTGGCTCGGCGTTGGCTCGGAACGGGTCCAGGGCATTCGCCGAGTTTGACGGGCTACACCTCTGGAGTTTCCTCCGGAGGGCTCAAATGGATTCAAGTCCCTTGTGTCTACCAATTTCACCACTCGGGCATTGGGGTTCCGACAGGAAACCGCAATGGGGATACCTGGGTGTGCGGCGCGAGCGCGCAGCGGTATCCGGCGGGCGTGACTATACCACTCGCGGGCGGGCGGCCCGTCATGCAAGGCCGCCCGTGTGGAAAACTCAGCCGATGAAGCGCACCGTCTGGCGGGCGCGTTCGTCCACCTCCAGGGTGAAGACGTCGGGCCGCGCGTAGTGGCCGACCACGTCGAAGTCATAGCGCGCGCGCACCAGTTCGTCGACATCGATGGTCGCCGTCAGCAGGCCGGTCTGGCCGTGCAGCGGGCCAGCCAGCACGTCGCCCAGCGGTCCGACGATGAGCGAGCCGCCGTTGATGAGCGGGCGCTGCGGATCCCAGCCGGGCACGTTCAGGCCCAGCTCGGCGGGCGAGGGTTGCACCTGGCAGGCGCTGATGACGAAGCAGCGGCCCTCGTGGGCGATGTGGCGCATCGAGCATTGCCAGATGTCGCGTTCGTCAACAGTGGGCGCGCACCAGATCTGCACGCCCTTGGCGTACATGGCGGTGCGCAGCAGCGGCATGTGATTTTCCCAGCAGATGGCGCCGCCGGCGCGGCCCGCAGCCGTTTCCAGCACGGGCAGGGTCGAGCCGTCGCCCTGGCCCCAGATCAGCCGTTCGGTGCCGGTGGGCATCAGCTTGCGGTGCTTGGCGGCCAGGCCGGTGGCCGGATCGAAGTACAGCGCGGTGCAGTACAGCGTGCTGCCGGCGCGTTCGATCACGCCGATCACCAGGCTGGCGCCGGTGCGTTGCGACAGCGCGGCCAGCGCGTCGGTCTCGGGGCCGGGCACGTCGATGGCGTTCTGGTAGTAGCGGGCGTAGGCCTCGCGGCCTTCGGCCAGGCGGTAGCCCAGGCGGGTGCCGAAGATCTCGCCCTTGGGGTAGCCGCCCAGCAGGGCTTCGGGCATGACCACGAGCGCGGCGCCGGCATCGATTATCGCGGCCTCGAAGGCGAGGATGCGTTCCAGCGTGTGTTCCTTGCCCTCGGGCGAGGCGCCGATCTGCAGCGCGGCGACGGTTTTGGCGGTCATGGGGGTTCCTTGTGCGGAGAGGCTGATGGGGCTGCCGCCAGTGTCGGCGCCGGCCTAAAATCGATCAATCCCATCTGGCGATAAATGATATGAATAGAATCGATATCGAGTCGACAGACTTGAATCTGCTCAAGGTGTTCGAGGCGATCTACGACGAAGGCGGCGCCGGGCGCGCGGCATTGCGGTTGGGTGTGACCCAGTCGGCCGTCAGCGCGGCGCTTGCGCGGCTGCGCGTGCTTTATGCCGACCCGCTGTTCGCGCGCACCGGGCGCGGCCTGTCGCCCAGCCTGCGGGCGCGCGAGCTGCGGCCGATCATTGGCGAGGCGCTGGACAAGTGCCGGCAGAGCCTGTCGCTGGCCCGCCCGGGCGCGGCGGGATTCGACGGCCGCTCGGTCACGCTGGGGCTGTCGGACGATTTCGAGATCGCGCTGGGGCGCGAGGCGATCGCGGCGCTGGCCGTGGCGGCGCCGGGGCTGCGCTTGATCTTCCGCCAGGCCCACAGCCGCCTGGTGGCCGACATGCTGATGGCGCGCGAGGTCGACCTGGTGATCGCATCCGGCGGCCTGACCGCGCCGGCGTTGCAGCGCGTGACCGTGGGGCAGGGCGGCTACGCCTGCCTGGTCGATCCGGCCAGCCTGGCGCCGGGGCAGGATGCGTTGTCGGTGGAGGATTTCACGCGGCGTCCGCACGTGCTGGTGTCGTCGGGCGGCTTTATCGGCGTGGTCGATGAAGTGCTGCACGCCCAGGGATTGAAGCGGCGGGTGCTGGCAGCGACCACGCACTTTTCGGCGCTGGCGTTCCTGCTGCGCGGCGGCGACGCGCTGGCGACCCTGCCGACGCACGCGGCGCGCGGCCTGGCGCAGGTCGCGGGCCTGAGGTTGCTGCCGTGCCCGGTCGCCATGCCGGGCTACGCCATAGAGATGGGTTGGCGCGCCGATGCCTTGCGGGACGAGGCCGTGGCCGTGGCCCGGCGCGCCCTGCTGGCATTGCTGCAGGGCTATGACTGGTCGTGGGCCGGGGCGCCCGGCGTCCGCCGGAGGCGCTGACGGCCCGCTGGGGAAAACCCCGATCCCTGCGGCGCCTCGCAACGCGGGACACTTGCCGCCATGAAGCGCCCGTTGCCCGCCCCGTCCCATCCCCGCGATATCGATCCGGTTTCCCTGCGCCTGTTCCTGGCGGCGCTGGAAGAGGGCAGCCTGGCACGTGCCGCGGCGCGCGAGAACATCGTGCCTTCGGCCGTCAGCAAGCGCATGATCGAGATGGAAGAGGTCCTGGGCGTGCCGCTGCTGGCGCGCGACGTCAAGGGTGTGCAGGCCACGCCCGCCGGCCAGGCGCTGGCCGAGCATGCGCGGCGGGTATTGCAGCAGATGGAGCGTATGCACCGCGAGATGGCGGCCTTTGCCACCGGGGTGCGGGGGCGCATCCGGCTGGCGGCCAGCGTGGCGGCGCTGTCGGGTGACCTGCCGGCGCAGATCCAGTCGTTTCGCCGCGCCTACCCACAGATCGAGATCGCGCTGGAGGAAAGCACCACGCAGCAGGTCTTCCAGGAGGTGCTGCAGGGCCGCGCCGATGTGGCCGTGGGCTCGGACTTCGGCCACGATGGCCTGCAGGTGTTTCCTTGCGGCTATTGCGAACTGGCGGCGGTGGTGCCGGGACAGCACCTGCTGGCCGACAGCGAGATCCTGGACTATGCGCAGTTGCTGCCCTATGAGCAGATCGAGCTGAACCGCGATAACGGCATCAGCGCGGTGTTCGAGCAGGCGGCGCGCGAGGCCGGCGTGACGCGCCGCATCAGCGCTCGTGTCAGTTCGCACGAGACCATCTGCAATCTGGTGGCGCGCGGCATGGGCGTGGCGGTGGTGCCCATGTATCTGAAGCCGCGCCACGCCAGCCCGGATATCCGCTTCATCGCCCTGTCCGGGCCCTGGGCGGGCACGCCGTTGTGCATCGCGGTGCGCGAACTGGACGCGCTGCCACCCGCCGCGCGCGCCCTGTTGGCGCACATGGGCGCGGCGCCGTGGCCCTAGCCTCGCGTTACTAAGACTAACCCGGACGTTCCGAAACGAGAATGCCCCGGTGCTGAAAGAGCGCTTTTCCCGCGCCGCCGCGCCCGCGATGATGGCTGCGTACCGCTCGGGCCCCTGGCGCCCGGGCCTTCGATCCACGGCGCAGGCCAGAGGAAAATGTCGATGACCGCAGCACCGGCTTCCCCCTTCATGAACCAGGACGAGCTGCCCTTGCGCGGCATCAAGGTGCTGGAACTGTCCCACATGATCATGGGGCCGGCCGCCGGCCTGGCGCTGGCCGACCTGGGCGCCGAGGTGATCAAGCTGGAGCCGATCGACGGCGACCGCACCCGTCGCCTGAAGGGCTCGGGCAGCGGTTACTTTCCCGTCTTCAACCGCAACAAGCAGAGCCTGTCGATCGACCTGAAATCGGCCGAGGGCCAGGCGCTGGCGCGGCGGCTGGCATTGCAGGCCGACATGGTGGTCGAGAATTTCCGCGACGGCGGCCTGGCGCAGTACGGGCTGGACTACGCCTCGTTGTCGGCCGAGAACCCGCGGTTGATCTATGTGTCTCTCAAGGGCTTCCTGTCCGGCCCCTACAAGCACCGCACCGCGCTGGATGAGGTGGTGCAGATGATGGGCGGGCTGGCCTACATCAATGGCGGCGCGGACACGCCGCAGCGCGTGGCGGCGTCGGTCAACGACATCCTGGGCGGCACCTTCGGCGTGGTGGGCGCGCTGGCCGCGCTGCATGACCGCCATGTCACCGGACGCGGCCGCCATGTGCGCTCGGGCCTGTTCGAGAACAACCTGCTGCTGGTGGCGCAGTTCATCGCGCAGTACCAATTGACCGGGGCCGCGCCCAAACCCTTTGGCGCGGAGCGCAAGCCGCCATGGGGCGTGTACGACGTGTTCGAGACCGCCGACGGGCGTGTGTTCGTGGCGGTGGTGGGCGATGCCCAGTGGCGCAATTTCGCGCAGAAATTCCTGCCGCCCGAATGGGCCGCCGATCCGCGCCTGGCCACCGCCGTGGACCGCGAGGCGGCGCGTTCCTGGCTGGTGCCGGGCGTGGGCGCGATCCTCAAGACCTGGAAGACCGATGAATTGTGCGCGGCACTGGAGGTGGCCAATCTGTCGTATGGGCCGATCCGCCAGCCGCATGACCTGCTGCACGACGAACACCTGAACGCCAACGGCGCGCTGCTGGCCACCGCGCTACCGGATGGCGGCGCCATCGCGGCGGCGGCGTTGCCGATCGAATTCGACGGCCTGAAGGCCGGCAAGCGCTTGGACCCGCCGGCCCAGGGCCGCGATACCGAAGCCATCCTGCGCGGGCTGGGGCTGGACGCCGCGCGCATCGAGGCCCTGCGCGCCGCGGGTGTGGTGCATTGCGAGGAACAGGCATGAACAGGCCGTAGAACTTGTCCCCGTCGAGGCGGCGCCAGACCGCCAAGACATCCATCAAAGAGGAGACTTTCCGATGATCCGCAGACTCTTGGCGATGGCCGCGATGGCCGTCGCATGTGTGGCCCATGCGCAGGACTATCCCAGCAAGCCCATCCGCATCATCATTCCGTCAACGCCGGGCGGCGGCACCGACTATATCGGGCGGTTGATGGGCAACAAACTACATGAGCTGAACGGCTGGTCGGTGGTGCCGGAGAACAAGCCGGGCGCCGGTACGGCGCTGGGGCTGGCCGAGGCGGCGCGCGCGCCGGCCCAGGGTTATGACCTGGTGATCGGCCAGTCCGACAACGTGACGCTGATTCCGCTGCTGATGAAGGTGGCGTACGACCCGGTCAAGGACCTGGTGCCGGTGGCACTGGTCGCGACCACGCCGATGGTGCTGCTGGTGTCCGACAGCTCGCCGTACAAGACCCTGCCGGAGGTGATCGAGGCGGCCCGCAAGGCGCCCAATACGCTGTCGTATGGCACCTCGGGCACCGGCGGCGGCGTGCACATTGCCATGGAGATGCTGCAGCACCAGGCCGGATTCAAGATGCAGCACGTGCCGTACAAGGGTTCGGCGCCGGCGCTGGCCGACCTGATGGGCGGCCACCTGCAGTTCGCCGGCTCGTCGATCTCGTCGGCGGCCTCGTTGATCAAGGCGGGCAAGGTGCGCGCGCTGGCGGTGACCTCGCCCAAGCGCAATCCCGCGCTGCCCGACGTGCCGACCGTGGCCGAGCTGGGCTACAAGGATTTCAGCGTGGTGACCTACTACGGCGTGCTGGCGCCAGCCAAGACGCCGGCCGCCGTGGTGGCGCGGCTGAACGCCGATTTCAACAAGCTGCTGGCGCGCCAGGATGTGCGCGATGCGCTGGCCTCGCAGGGGCTGGAGGCCGATCCGGTGTCGTCGGAGCAGTTCGCCGCGCTGATCCGTTCGGACATCGGCAAGGCCCGCCAGACCATCGCCACCGCGGGCATCGTGGTGCAGCAATAGCGGGCGGCGCGCATTCGACCAGGGAAACGACATGGACCAGGCAGTGAGATTGTGCGAGGTAGGCCCGCGCGACGGGTTGCAGATGGCGCGTGGCATGATGGCCGCCGCCGACAAGCTGCGCTGGATACGCCAACTGGCGGCCGCGGGCCTGCGCGAGATCGAGGTGGGCAGTTTCGTGTCGCCGCGCCTGGTGCCGCAGATGGCCGACACGGCGCAACTGCTGCCGCAAGTGCTGGCCATCGAAGGCCTGACCGTGTGCGCGCTGGCCTGCAACCTGAAGGGCGCCATCGCGGCGTATGAGGCGGGCGCGCACGTGGTCGCCATTCCCGTGTCCGTCAGCGACACGCACAGCCGCGCCAACGTCGGCAAGAGCACCGACGCGCAGGTCGAGGCCGTGGCCGCCGTCGCCGACTGGCTGCGGGCGCAGGCGCGGCCGGTGCGGCTGGACGTGGCGGTGGCCACCGCTTTCGGCTGCTCTCTGGAAGGCGCGGTGCCGGTGCGCCGCGTGGCGCAGGTGGCCGCGGCGGTGATGCGCGCCGGCGCCGACGAGATCGCGCTGGCCGACACCGTCGGCTATGCCCATCCGGCAGGCGTGCGCGAGGCCGTGCGCGCCGCCAAGGATGCTGTCGGCGCGCGGCTGGTGAAGCTGCACCTGCACGACACCATGGGGCTGGGCCTGGCCAATGCGCTGGCCGGCCTGGATGAAGGCATCCGCGCGTTCGACGCCTGCCTGGGCGGGCTGGGCGGCTGCCCGTTCGCGCCGGGGGCGTCGGGCAATATCGTCACCGAGGATCTGGTGTTCATGCTGGAAAGCATGGGCTACCGCACCGGCGTCGACCTGCCGAGGCTGCTGGCCGCGCGCGCCTTGCTGGCGGCGTCGTTGCCGCAGGAGACTTTGCGCAGCGGCGTGGCGGCGGCGGGCATTCCCAAGACCTACGTCGCGTCCCTGGCCGCCTGAGGCGGGGCCCGCGCCCTGGGGCGCGATGCGATCGGCTGCGCCGCCCGCCGATGGACGGGCAATGTCGCAAAAGAGGGGGGGCGGACGGATTTCTGGCGGAAGCGGTGAGATTCGAACTCACGAACGGTTGCCCGTTGCCGGTTTTCAAGACCGGTGCAATCGACCACTCTGCCACGCTTCCTGGTCCCGCACTGTACTGCGGAGGCGGCAATCCGGCCGCCAGGCAAACACTCTACCCGACGACAACGCGACTTGCCGTAAAGGGCGCAATAATAATCCATTTGCTGCGAAGGAGGCACGCGATGCACTGTGTAGAAATCTCACGCCCGGGCGGCCCCGAGGTCCTGGTTCCCGCCGAACGCCCCATGCCCGAAGCCGGCAAGGGCGAAGTCCTGATCAAGGTCAGCGCCGCGGGCGTCAACCGCCCCGACGTGTTCCAGCGCAAGGGCAACTATGCGCCGCCGCCAGGGGCGTCCGACCTGCCGGGTCTGGAAGTGGCCGGCGAGATCGTCGGCGGCGACCTGGCCGGCAGCGGCTTCGTGATCGGCGACAAGGTCTGCGCCCTGGTCGCGGGCGGTGGCTATGCCGAATACTGCGTCGCGCCGGCGGCACAGTGCCTGCCGATCCCCAAGGGCCTGTCCGATATCGAAGCCGCCGGCCTGCCGGAAACCTATTTCACCGTCTGGAGCAACGTGTTCGACCGCGGCCGCCTGGCCGATGGCGAGAGCCTGCTGGTGCACGGCGGCGCCAGCGGCATCGGCACCACGGCCATCCAGTTGGCCCGCGCCATGGGCAACCCGGTCTACGCCACCGTCGGCAGCGATGACCGCGCCCGCGCGGTCGAGGCCCTGGGCGCCGCGCGCGGCATCAACTACAAGACGCACGACTTCGTCAAGGAAGTGAAGGACGCCACCGGCGGCCGTGGCGTCGACGTGATCCTGGACATGGTGGCCGGCGACTACATCGCCCGCGACATGCAGTGCCTGGCGGACGACGGCCGCATCGTCATCATCGCCCAACTGGGCGGGGCGCAGGCCAATGTCGATACCAGCCAGGTCATGCGCCGCCGCCTGACCATCACCGGTTCGACCTTGCGGCCGCGCCCGGTGGCCTTCAAGGGCGCCATTGCCCAGGCGCTGCGCGAGCGCGCCTGGCCGCTGCTGGAGCAGGGCGCGATCAAGCCGATCGTCCACGCCACCTTCCCGCTGGCCCAGGCCGCCCAGGCCCACGCCATGATGGAAGGCGGCGAGAACATCGGCAAAATCATCCTGACCGTGTAAGAAACGCGTGGCGTTCGGCGCGGCGCCGCGCAACAGGATACAATCACGGGTTTCGCCTGGAATTATTTCCAGGCCAGCCCGTGGGCGGGTGCTTTTCCCCCGGGTCCACCCACTCTGACATTTGCGCCATGACTTCAGTCGAACACCGCGCCCGCCTCGTGCTGGGCAACTGGAAGATGCACGGCAACCTGGCCGAGAATGCCGCGTTGCTGACCGAACTGCGCGCCGCGGATGCCGCCAGCCATTGCGAAATTGGCGTCTGCGTTCCGTTTCCGTATCTGGCGCAGGCCGCCTCGGCCCTGACCGGCAGCGCCGTGTCGTGGGGCGCGCAGGACGTCAGCGCCCACGACAAGGGCGCCTACACGGGCGAAGTCGCCGGCGCCATGCTCAAGGAATTCGGCTGCCGCTATGCGCTGGCCGGCCACTCCGAGCGCCGCGTGTTGCACGGTGAAACCGACCAGATGGTCGCCGACAAGGCCCGCGCGGCCCTGGCCGCCGGCCTGACCCCGGTGGTGTGCGTGGGCGAATCGCTGGCCGACCGCGAGGCCGGCAACACGCTGGCCGTGATCGAGCGCCAGCTCGAGCCGGTGCTGGCGCTGGGCGCCGAGGCCGTGTCGCGCATGGTGCTGGCCTACGAGCCCGTCTGGGCCATCGGCACCGGCCGCACCGCCAGCCCCGAGCAGGCGCAGGAAGTCCACGGCGCCATCCGCGCCGCCCTGGCCGCGCTGGGCGCGGCCCAGGTGCAGGTTTTGTACGGCGGCAGCGTCAAAGCTGCCAATGCCGCCAGTTTGTTCGCCATGACTGATATCGACGGAGCCCTGGTCGGCGGCGCGTCGCTCGTGGCCGAAGAATTTTTGCGAATCGCCGCCATCTAAGTTTCCGTTCCGGAGTCTGTAATGCCCTTGATGCTCAAACTTCTGCTGGCCGTCCAAGTGATCTCGGCGCTGGCTATCATCGTGCTGGTCCTGCTGCAGCAGGGCAAAGGCGCCGACATGGGGTCCGCCTTCGGCAGCGGCTCGGCGGGCAGCCTGTTCGGCGCCACCGGCGCGGCCAACTTCCTCTCGCGCGCCACCAAGTGGGCGGCGGTGGTCTTCTTCGCGTCCACGGCCGGTCTGGCCTATGTCAGCCACAAGGGGTCGAGCGCCTCGGCCGTCGATTCGGGTGTGATGCAGAATTTCCCGGCCGACCGCTCCGTGCCGCAAGTGCCGGGCGCCGCGCCCGCGCCGCAGGGCGGTGGCGCGTCGTCGGTTCCGGGGGCTTCGTCCGTGCCGGGCGCGGCTTCGTCGGTCCCGGGCGCCGCTTCGGTCCCGGCCCCGGCCGCCGCTTCCAAGCCGGATGCGTCGGTGCCGTCGGCTCCCGCCGCCGCGGGCGACAAGCCGGCGGAAACCCCGGCCAAATAAGCCTGGTTGCCCTATTGGAAAGGCCCTGCATCGCAGGGCTTTTTTCATGGGTGCGCGGGCAATGTCATCGCCGCGCCTGGCGGCTCAGGCGCCCGGCAGCATGTGGCGCGCGGATACGGCGAGGATGCGCTGGGCGGATTCGCGCCACTGGCGGGCCTCGCGGTAGGCTCGCAAGGACACTACGGCGTCATAGCGGCGTGCGCTGCGCGGGCCGGCGAGCAGCGTGGGGCGGCGGGTCAGGATCGGGGATATCAAGCGTTGCATGGTGGAGCCTTTCGTGGGCCTGGGGCCCTGTTTATCGTGTATGGCTGGCATCGTAAGCCTGCCCGGCATGTGCGCCAACGAATTCCGGTTCATATGAATATCCGGGAAGTATTCGCCACGGCGGCATGGCTTTGGCAGTATTGCCGGCCGACATGACAGTGTGATGCCAGCGCTGGCGAGACTGATTCACGCGGATTGATAATTACGTGATAGAATGTTCGACTTTCCAGGAAAGCACACCTTTTCTGGTCAAAATCGCCGACGTGGTGAAATTGGTAGACACGCTATCTTGAGGGGGTAGTGGCGAAAGCTGTGCGAGTTCGAGTCTCGCCGTCGGCACCAGGAATTCCTCGCAAAACGCCCGCTGGAACGC
>NZ_JCBANN010000078.1:0-22994 GCF_059761975.1 Achromobacter sp. 46006 | reverse complement strand
CACTTAACAATTGAATAAGACACAAGACCGGATCCTGGCGCTTCGGCGCTTTGGACCGGATCCCGCCGCGCCGGTTAGCGGATGCGTTTCAGGAAACCGTCCTGGGCCACCGTGATCTGGAGCTTGTGTTGCAATGACAAGTCCTGCTCGAACTCGGGATGTCGCGGGAGCCAGGCGTGGACCGCTGTCTTCGGGCTGTTGCCGCGGCCCCACGGGCGATGCGCGCACAGTTCGGCCGGCATGTCTTCGATCAATGTGTCGAAGACCACGCAGTAGCTGCCGACCGAGGTCATCGGAGCGTACGCCTCCAGTTCGGCGAGCACGTGATCGTGGGTATGGTTGGAATCCAGGCACACCAGCACGCGCTTGGCGTCGCCGGCCGCTTGGCGTACCTGGTCGATGACGTCCGGAGCAATGCTGGATCCCTGGATCATCGTAATCAAATGACTCAGGGGGTGGATTTCGATTTCTTTGCGGTTATGGGCGCGGATATCGATATCCACGCCGATGACGCGCCGGTTCGAGGTTCTGGGAAGGAGCGGCGTGCCGTTGACCTGGGCGTCGCAGTAATCGAGCAATGCGAGCATGGAGGCGCTCAGGATCAGTGAACCGCCGTGCGCGATGCCGGTTTCGATGATGACATCCGGGCGGGTGGCCCATATCAGTTCCTGCATCGCATGGATATCCTGGGGATATTGGATGATGGGCCGGCCCAACCATTGAAAGTTGTACGTGTAGGCGCCGACCGTGCCTGCCTTGATCATCCATGCGAGGGTGTCGGCGGCCAGCGTCGGATCCCGCCCCAGCCGCTGGATGTTTGCCTGTACTTCGCTGTTGAACTGCTTGATTGCGTCCATGGTGTGTCTACTCTGAGGTATGGATGATGTTGACGCGATCGACCCTGCCGCCGATTTGCGCGCCCTTGTAGAGGTTTTCGTAGCAGAAGGGCTCGAACCCCGCGGCCTTCATGGCCAGGGCGGTCCGATCGATGTCGTACGCCACGCGGCGCAGCCGAATTTGGTCGTCCACGAGAATGGCATAGGCTGCCCTGCTGTCTCCGTCCCGAGGCTGGCCGACGGACCCTGGATTGCAATATCGCTGAGGACCGAAGTCGGCCAGCACCTGTACATGGGTGTGCCCCGAGAAAAGCAGCCGCACATCCGCCGGAATCTTGTCGCGGCTGATCGTGTAGAGATACTGATCGCGCGGGTCTTCGGGCCCGCCGTGCACGAACAGGCAGTCATCCTGGCGGATGAACGGGTGGGATGCCTTCAGCCAGTCCACCTGTTCATTGCTGAGCGCGGATTTCTGGAAATTGATGATCTCGGCGACCACCCGTGAGCGCGGGCAGTTTTCATCCAGGGTGATGTAGCTGTCGTGATTGCCCAGCACGTTGGGTGCCCGCAGTTCGCGCAGCAGGTCGATGCAGGCGCCGGGTTCGGCGTAATACCCAGCCACGTCGCCCAGTGAAATATAGCGCGTGCAGCCTTGGGCCTTGGCGTCCGCGAGGACCGCCTGCAATGCCGGAAGGTTTCCGTGAATGTCAGAGAGGATGGCCAGCATGGGTCACGAAATCCTCGGTGTAGCGCCAGGCCTTGCCGGGGCGGATGCGGGGAGCGCCGGGCTCCCGGTCCATCAGGTACAGTTCGATCGCCATTTCCGCCTCGTTGAAACCGAATGCCGTCCGCAACGAGTTGCTGCTGGAAAAGCGCGGATTGATTTCCAGCAGGAAGGCGGTGTCGTTTTCCACCCTGAACTGGAAATTGGTCGGACCCCACGGTTTGAAGTACTTGCACAGCCTGTCGAGGGCCGCCTGGATGACGGGATGCTCATTTACCACCTCGGCGACCAGCGTATTGCCGGCGGTCGACAGGCGCCGCCGGAATATCAGGGGGCCCAGCCATCGACCGCCGCCGAGCCCGAAAACGCCAACCGTGTACTCCTCCTGGGCGCTACCGACGATGCGTTGCAACATCCAGGCGGATTCGGCCTTGTGCTGCCAGTAGGCGAAGTCGGTTTCGTCTTCAAGCACGTGGATGCCTCGCGAGCCGTTGCCCTGCCGCGGCTTGAGCAGCAACGGCGGCGGGCCGAGGCGTTCGACGGCGTCGAACCAGGAGGTCGGGCGCGCCGAAGGAATCGACGGATAGCCGAAGGCGTCCAATTCGAGGCCGAAATCCCACTTGTCGCTGGTTTTTGCGATGAGGTCGGCGGTATTCAGCGCCAGCCGCACGCCCAGGTTCCTGAACAACTCCCGGTGCCGGTCGAAAAAGGCCACATCGATTTCCAGGCCGGGCAGGATCAATCGGATGCCATGGGCATGGACGATATGGGTCCAGTAATCCAGATAGGCCTGGCTGTCTTCCGGCGCATCGGGCTTCTGTTCGAACGTGTCGCAAAACCGGGGGCCGGGCGAGTCGGCGCTGCGGTCGATACCGATGATGCGCACCGGATACTTGCATTGCCGCAGGCTCTTGACGATGCCTTGGCCGATGATCGCGCCCACGCCGGTGACGGCGACTGCCCACGGGCCTTGCGATCCGGCCGCCACGCCAGTGCCCTGATCCGCAAGCGGGTTCATTGCAGTTCCAGTTCCATGAGCAGCGCGACGGACAGATCGGGAAAATCGATGCCCACCCGCAACATCGCCTGCAGGTTCGCCTCGAAGTCGTCCATGGTCTTGAGCACGGCCAGCGGCAGCGGCTTCAGGTAGATGCCTTCCTCGTGCGTGATACGGTAGCCCGCTAGGCGCACGGCGGCGGTCAACGTATCGCGGCAATACTGTCGCACGTGTCCCAGCGCTATGTCGTTGGCGTTGAGGCTGTAGATGTCGTCGATCAACCCGAGTTCCAGCCCGAGGCGGCGATTCAGGGATTTCGCATTCGGCACGGCCACATACATTTTCCCGCCAGGCTTCAGAAAGCGCCGGTAGCGGCTCAGGATGAGGTCGGGGTCTTCCACGTGTTCAAGGATGAAGCCCATGACGATGACATCGAATCGTTCGTCCGAGGTGTAGTCCTCAAAATAGGTCTCGATGATCTCGCCGGAAAAATCGGGCGTGTTCTGGCGAAACTGCTCGATCACCACGCTGCTGCCATCAAGGATGACGTGACGGTTGCTCGCCTGTGCGAATATCCGTGATGTATAGCCGTGGCCCAAGCCCAATTCCAGCAGTGAATCGGCATGCTTGAAGCGGTCGATGATCCTGCGTGGGTACCAGTTCAGTACCAGGTTGTTTTCGATTTCGGTCGCGCCGTTGGGGCGGTACTCCGAAGAGACGGCGTTCAGGTCGGGTTTCATGTTCAGGTCGTGGCCGGCGCCGGCGTGGAGAGGAACTCGCGCCAGGCGAGGGGTTGGCCGCCGATATCCGCGATACCCTCGGGACCGCGATTCGCGATCAGATCCAAGGCACTGACATAGGGTGTGAATTCGCCATGCAGCTGGGGATAAGGCGGGGTGCCGTACTTGATGTACGACACCGCGATACCGCGGGCTTCGAAAGCCTGGTGGTCGAGATAATGGCGCGCGCCGTGGCCTGTCAGGTAATGATCAGCCCGCAGGGCAAGGCACAGGTCGATCACCCGTTGCGTGCTTGCGCCGGGGATGCCGAGCGTCGAGGAAACCGTGAAGGGCTTGCGTGCGCCAAGCTGCGGGAAATAGCGGACCAGGGCGTCCATCGACGCCTGCGCCAGGTCGGCAAGGGTTTGATGTGGCGTCGAAAACACCTGGTCCACCACGCTGAGCATCTCCGACCGGAATGGCGCGCCGTCGTAGGCCTGCTTTAATTGGTCGACGTGGCTGCGCCGCCAATCGAACCGGTCGTCGATCCGGACTTCATTGATCAGCTGTCCGAGTTTCTGGTCGGCCAGTGGCACCGTCAGCCAGCGAATGCCGTTCCGGGTCTTGATCTGCACGCGATTGGAAAAACCGCCGCGAGAAAACTGAACGTCGTCGTAATAGACAAAATGGTCGGCGAGCCGGATCTGTTCGAGCATTCCCACCCAAGGGAAATACATGGGCTGCGAAATGACCAGGCAGTAGGTCCGGCTGTCAGCCATGGACGGGTTCCCCCAATAGCCGTCGGATCGTCCCGATGACGCGATCCAGGTCCGAGTCGGTCATGTCGTGATAGCTCGGCAGGTTGATCGCGCGCTGCGGGATATCGTAGGCGTTGACGTTCCGTGGGCAGGCCTCGAACATCGGCAGGCTCGACAGGGGATGGAAGAACACGCGCGCATCGATACCTTCCGGATTGAGCGCGGCCTGCAGGCGTTCGCGAGTAATCCCGAGCGCGCGGTCAAACACCACGGTCGGCATCCAATAGCCATTGCGCGTCCCTTTCGCTTCGGGATTCAGCACGACGCCCGCGATGCCGCTCAAGGCGTCGCGATAGGATTTGAATATCCGACGCTTGCCGGCGATCAGTTCGTCGATGCGCTGGAGCTGAGCGCAACCGATTGCCGCCTGGATGTTCGACATCTTGTATTTGAAGCCAAGCAGATCGGGCCAGAATTGCTTGGTCTGTTTGGCATGGCGCCCATGGTTGGACAAGGTGGCGGCCGTTTCGTACAGCGTGGGATCGCTGGTGACCAACATCCCGCCTTCGCCGGTTGTCAGGGTCTTGGTGCCATGGAAGGAGAATGCGCCGAACACGCCCATGCTGCCGGCACGCTTGCCATGGTAGGACGAGCCGATGGCCTCAGCTGCGTCCTCGATAACGGGGATGCCATGACGCTCGCCAATGGCCAGCAGCCGGTCCATGTCGCACAAGTTGCCGTACAGGTGGACCGCTAGGATCGCCTTGGTGCGCGGCGTGATCGCCGCTTCGGCCTGTTCCGGATCGATGCACCATGAGTCGGGCAGGATGTCGACGAAGACCGGCCTGGCGCCGAGGTGCACGACCGGCGCGGCGCTGGCGATCCAGTTCGTGTCGGCCATGATGACCTCGTCGCCCGGGCCGATTCCCAGGGCGGCCATGCCGATATGCAAGGCGCCCGTGCAACTGGAGGTTGCGATGGCGTGGCCCGAGCCGATGTGGTGGCGGAAGCCCTGCTCGAAACGCCCCAGGTATTCGTAACAGCGTGCGCCCCAGCCATGGCGAGCGGCGTCCGTGGCGAATTCGACCTCGAGGTCGGTTATCGACGGCTTGGTGTAGTGGATCCGTGCGCTCATCGTATTTCCAGGGTGGGAACGGCCGTGACGAACTTTCCACCCCAATCCCGGACGTGTTGGTTCTGCTGCATCACTTCCTCGATGATGTTCCACGGGAACACCACCACGTAGTCGGGTCGGGACTCTTTCAGTTTTTCCGGGGCATGGATCGGAATGCGGCTGCCCGGCAGGTACTTGCCCTGCTTGTAGGGGGCGGCGTCGCACACCAGCGGCAGCAGGTCCGGTTTGACGCCGGCATAGTTCAGCAATGTGTTGCCCTTGGCGGCGGCGCCGTAGGCGGCGACGGTCTTGCCGGCGCGCCGCTGCCGGATCAGGAAGTCGACGAAGCCGTTCTTTATCTCATCCACCCGCGCCTGGAAGGCCTGGTAGACCGACGGCGACTGCAGACCGGCGTCACGCTCGGCCCGCAGAACACGCTCGACCGCGGGGCTGTCGGCGCGGCCATCGTCAGCGTGGCAGCCATAGATGCGAAGGCTGCCGCCATGGGTCGACAGTTCCTCGACGTCGGTGACGCGCAGGCCGCAACTGGCGAAGATGCGGCTTACTGCGTACAGCGACAGGTACGAGAAATGCTCGTGGTAGATGGTGTCGAACTGGACATGGGCCAGCAGGCGCAGCAAGTGCGGGAACTCCAGCGTGATCGTGCCGCCACTGTTCAACAGCGCTTTCATGCCGCGCGTGAAGTCATTGATGTCCGGCACGTGCGCATAGACGTTGTTGCCGATGATCAGGTCGGCCGCCTTGCCCTGTGCATGTAACTGGCGGCCCAGCGGTTCGTTGAAGAACTCCTGCAGCACTGGGATGCCAAGCGCCTGCGCGGCGTCGGCGGTGCTGCCGGTGGGCTCGACCCCCAGGCAAGGGATGCCGGACGCCACGAAGTTCCTGAGTAGGTAGCCATCGTTGGAGGCCAGCTCCACCACCAGGCTTTTGCCGTTCAGGCGAAACCGTTCGGTGGCCATTTCGCTGTAGCGCCGGGCATGCTCCAGCCAGCTTGCCGAGGTGGATGAGAAGTAGGCGTAGTCCTGCGTGAACAGCGCGTCGGCCTCGGTGTAGTCCTCGGTCTGCGCCAGCCAGCAGGCGTCACAGACGCGCACCTTCAAGGGGTAGAAAGCCTCTGGGCGGGACAGGCTTGCCTCGGAAAGATAGGCGTTCGAGGGCGGCGCCGCGCCCAGGTCGACGAGCGTCAGCCGCAAGGGGGTTGCGCAATGACGGCATTTCATACTTGGATTCCTGCGAAATCATCGGACAGCGGGGCGTGGGCCTGGTCCCGGGAGGAAAGATCGGTGGCGGCCAGCGGCCAGCGGATGCCCAGCCTGGGATCATCGTGGCGTACTCCGGCTTCGGCCGACGGCGTGTAGCACGCCGTATGCAGGTAGAGCAATTCGCTATTGGCCTCAAGTACCTGGAAGCCATGCGCGCAGCCTTCCGGAATCACCAGCATGCGAGCGGATTCCGCGTCCAGTTCTTGCGCATGCCAATGCAGGAAGGTCGGCGAGCCCGCGCGCAGGTCCACGACCACGTCCCAGACCCGCCCGCGAATACAGCGCACCAGCTTCATTTCAGCGTGCGGCGGGCGCTGGAAGTGCATGCCGCGCACGGCGCCCGCATGCAGGGTCCGCGACTGGTTTATCTGCACGATCTGGCGCGGCCCGATCACGGCACTGAGCGCGTCGGCGCAAAAGAGGCGGGTGAATGCGCCGCGCTTGTCCTGGTGGGGGCGCGTCTCGACGACGACGGCGCCCGCGATGGGGGTGGGGCGTACGTTCATCCTTGCACCCATGCGCTGCCGGCGGCAGCTGCCTGTGCTACATACTGGCGCAGTTGCTCCCGCGTCAGAGATTGGCCGGTTTGGTGATGATGGCGGTACCAGTTCGCCGTCATCGCGACGGCATCATGCAGCGGAAGGACCGGCCGCCAACCCAGGACGTTATGCGCCTTGGCGCAGTCGAGCAGCAGCAGGGTGGCTTCGTGCAAGGCTTCGGCGGGTGGCCGTGCATTCCATTTCAGTTCAGGCCAATGGCCGTTCAACATGCCTAGCAGTTCGGCGACGCTGCGGTTGTCCTGCGACGTGGGCCCGAAGTTCCAGCTGTCCGCGAACATCGCGTTGCCCGCCAGCAGTTGCTGGCCGAGCATCAGGTAGCCGGCCAGGCAGTCGAGTACGTGCTGCCACGGCCGCGTTGACGCCGGCGAGCGGATCTCCAGCGGCTTTTCCTGGCGAATCGCCCGGACCAGATCCGGTACCAGGCGATCCTGCGCCCAGTCGCCCCCGCCAATGACATTGCCAGCGCGCGCCGAGGCCACCAGCACGGAGGGAGCCGTTTGCCAGAATGACTTGCGATAGCTCTGCACCAGGATTTCGCAGGCCGCCTTGGAGGCGCTGTACGGATCATGCCCACCCAGCGTGTCGTTCTCGCGGTAGCCCCAATGCCATTCCCGGTTGGCGTAGACCTTGTCGGTGGTGACGATGACCACGGCGCGCACGCTGGGCGCGCGGCGGCACGCCTCCAGCACGTTGGCCGTGCCCATGACGTTGGTGGACCAGCTGTCCAGCGGCGCGCCATAAGATTGCCGCACCAGTGTCTGGGCGGCAAGGTGGAAGACGATCTCGGGCCGGGCCTGCGCGATCGCGTCGGCCACGGTGCCGGGGTGGCGTATGTCGCCGCGCAAGTCGGCCGCGCAGTTGCCCAGCTGTGTCCAGTGATTGGGCTCGTCGAGCTGTGCCAGGGACAGGCCGGTCACCTGCGCGCCCAATTGGGCCAGCCAGGCGGCCAGCCAGCTTCCCTTGAAGCCGGTATGGCCGGTGAGCAGTACCTGGGTGCCCTCATAGGCTCCGCGGAATTGCCTTACGCCCATTTCTTCCATGGCGGATTTCCCTGCGCCCACAAGGCTTCCAGTTGGTTCTTGTCGCGCAGCGTATCCATGGGTTGCCAGAACCCCAGGTGCTCGTAGGCCTGCAGCTCGCCATTGCGGCTGAGGGTTTCCAGTGGCACCGCTTCCCAAGGCATATCATCACTCTGAATCAGCGACAGCACGCTCGGCGACAGTACGAAAAAGCCGCCATTGATGAGGCCGCCATCGCCGCGCGGCTTTTCGGTGAAACCGGTTACCATGTCACCCTCGCGCCGCAACGCACCGTAGCGTCCGGGCGGCTGCACCGCGGTCACCGTGGCCGCCTTGCCATGTCGGCGATGGAAGGCGATCAGCGCGCTGATATCGACGTCCGACACGCCATCACCGTAGGTGAAGCAGAAGGCCTCTTCTTGCTTTACGTAATCCGCTACGCGCTTGAGGCGTCCGCCGGTCATGGTGTTTTCGCCGGTGTCCACCAGCGTCACCCGCCAGGGCTCGGCCTTGCGCTGGTGCACTTCCATGCGGTTGTCGGCCATGTCGAAGGTCACGTCGGACATATGCAGGAAGTAATTGGCGAAATACTCCTTGATCATGTAGCCCTTGTAGCCGCAGCAGATCACGAAGTCGTTCACGCCGTGGACCGAATAGGACTTCATGATGTGCCACAGGATCGGGCGGCCACCGATTTCGATCATCGGCTTGGGGCGTGCCTGCGTCTCTTCCGAGATACGAGTGCCCAGTCCGCCCGCGAGGATGACGGCCTTCATGCTTGTTCCTCACACCATCGGCTGTACATTTTCTTCAGTCCCATTTCGAATTCCCGCGTGAAACCGGCTTCGTCCATCAAGACGCTGTCGCGTGCCGCCTGGCGCAGGCCCCGGCGGATATCGGCCAGCGCCGGCAGGTCACTGGCCAGTGCGATTGCCTTTTCCACGTACTCTTCCTCGGTGGCGCAGATCAGGTGGGCAAGGCCGACTGATTTCAGGATGGAGCCACCCAGCCGGCCCACGCTGGGCCTGTCCGCAAGCGACACATAGGGCACTCCCATGTAGATGGACTCCATCAGGGTCGTGCCGGAATTGTGGGGGAAGCAGTCCAGGCCGATATCGATCTGCCGCAAGATATCCCAGGGAGGGCTGTGGAACCCGATCGACAGCCGGTTGCGGCCGACGCCCCTGGCTTCGAACTCGGCGACCAAGGCTTCGCACATCGCCGCATCCTGGTAGCTGCCGCTGTCAACCACCAAGCGGGCATGGGGTAGCCGTCGCAGGATGGCGGCCCAGGTGCGGATCGTCCGTTCGTTGATGCGGATGGCGCGCGAGAGGGTGCCGAAAGTGATGAAATCCGTGGACAGGGCGGGAAGCTCGCTGACCTCTCCCATGGTGGCGATGGGCCGATAGGCGCCCGCAGTCGACAAGCGCCAGACCTTCTCGGAAAACAGCGTGTCGCTGCCGGCTGGCGCCATGGTTTCGTCCATCACGATGTAGTCGATCGCCGATAGGCCGGTGGTGTAGCCGTAGCCCATCCAGGTCAGCGATACGGGCGCCGGCTTGCGGGCGAAGGCGCCCAGCCGATTGCCCTGGGTGTGTCCCGCCAGGTCAATGAGGATGTCTATTCCGTCGTCGCGGATCTGTTCCGCCAGCTCGGCGTCGGTCAACCCCGCCGTGGGCGTCCAATGATCGAAGTATGTCTTGAAGCGTTCGGTCACCTCGTCCTCGACCAACAGCTCGGCGTAGGCGGTCAGTTCGAATGCCTGTCGGTCATGATGGGCGAAGACCAGTTCGACGAAGTTGTTGCCGGAGTGCTTCCTGAAATCAGGCGAAACATAGCCGATCTTCAGCTTGCGGTCGGCATGCCTGGGATTGGCATGCGGCTGCCATTTGTTGCGCAAGGGCTGGAACAGCTGGCGGTCGCATTCCTGGTAGGCCTGGAACACCTCTTCGGCCGTGCGTTCGTGCGAGTAGTTCAGGGCGAACAACAGGTTGTTGCGAACAATGGCGTCCGTCGGGAATATCGCGACGGCTTCGCGGGCTGCTTGTTCGGCCAGGGACACCTCGCCCGCATCGATGTAGGCTTTGCAGAGGTTGATGCGGGCTTTGCGTTGTTTGGGATCGAGGGCGATGGCAGTCAGGTTGCTGGCCTGGGCTTCCTTGTGGCGTCGCTCGGCAGCCAGGGCATCCGCCAGGATGGCGTGCGCCTCGGCATTCCGAGGGCCCAGCTCGACGGCACGGCGGCCAACCGCGATCGCTTCGGAGGTGCGGCCCAGTTGCGCCAGTATGGCGGCCAACACGATATGGCTTTGGGAATCCGCGGGCGCCAGGTCCAGCATGGTCAAGGCGGGTTGCAGGGCTTCGGGACTGCGGAACGTGCTGAACAGGGAAACGGCCAGGGCTTCCCAGGCGTCCCAGAAACGGGGCGCCACCTTTGTCAGCTGGCGCGCCAGGGGCTCCGCTTCGGCGTAGGCCCTTTGCACCATCAGCTCGTGCATGCGCTTGACCTGCGGCGCGATGCTCGGTGCCGGATTGGGCTGGTGTCCGCTTGCCGACAATACGCGCGCATTCAGGTTCAAGCAGGCCAAGGCGCTGACATACAGGCCCGTCAGCGGCATGTAGCTTTTCCCTGCCGCCTTCAGCGTGCGGCCCAGCAAGTCGGCCCAGGCTTTGGCATCGCCCTGCGCCAGCGCATAGCGCTTGAGCAATGCCAGCGTTTCGCCCACTTCCGACGGTTCGGCTGGCGAGCCACCCGCGGCGGTTTCGCCTGGCAGCCGGCCGGCCGCCAAGTCGTTCAGGATTGCGGTCTGAGCCGGCGAAGGGAGGTAATTGGTCGGTTCATGCCACAGATTGAAGCGGGGCAACGCGGCCTCGTCCGCCGTTGGCGGTTCAAGGAGAAACGCCAACGGACGCACCGGCATGCCCGTTTCGGGCTCGTAGGGGCCGCGATCGAGGCAGTAATGCGCCAGATCGTTTTCCATCAACGTCTGAAGCACGCGATCCAGCGTCTTTCTGGTCGCGGCGTCGTCGCTCTGGTTCTTGTGTAGCAGGACAGCCAGCAGGGTGCTGTACGGTATCGAGCCGGGCCAGGCGTGGGCCAGGGTCTCGACCACGGTGACCACGTCGGCGTCTTGCGTGATCAGGGCGCGGCCCAGGTGGTTGATATGGACGGTGCCCTGTTCCCGGCCGTTCGGAGCCAGTCGGATCATGCCCGCGGCAAAGCGCAGGTCGCGCAGGCGGGCCAGGTCGGGTTTGGCCAGCACTTCGCCGGCGCGCTCCTGGGGCAGCCAAAGGGATTGGCGAAAGGCCCGGCCCGTGGCGAAGTCGAGGTACTGCTGGCGGACGGTGCTCGGCTGCCCCATGGCCAGCAGGCTGTGGTTGAGCGAGACACCCTGGCCGAATGTCAGGGGGATCTCGCTGAGCGGTTGCGCATCGCCCAGATACGCCAGGCCGGCCTGCGCCGCCACGCCCGCGAGTTCAACGAAATAGCAGGGATTGCAGGCCAGTGGATCGGCGCCGTCCGAGGTGTCGCCCCGGGCTAGGGCGCGCTCGAATCTGGCGGCGGCCGCCGCCAGGGTGGCGCCATGCGGATTGGCTGCCGCCATGCCTTCCTTGAACAGCGACAGTGCCGCTATGGCGCCCTGGCGCAGCTCGACATCGTTCTGCGCGGCATGGCCGTGCAGCAGGATGGCGTCGCGCACGACTTCGAGCGATTTGGCGCCAGGATACACGTGGCTGTCCAGGTACAGGATACCGCGCGGCGACAGCAACTGGCCGCATGCCTGCAGCAGCGCCTGCCCGGCCTCGGGGGGGAGGTAACTATAAAGACCCGTGACGATGACGTAGTCGAACAGGCCGAGCTGCGTACCGATGTCGGCGGCCTGGCCGACGTACAACGTCAGGTTGGTTGCCCCCAAGCGTTGCGCCGCCGTAGTGCCTTGGGCGACCAGCGTCTCGGACACATCGATGCCGACGGCCTGCGCCTCGGGATAGGCCAATGCGAACGGGAACAGGCCGGCGCCATCGCCGCAACCGATCGCCAGCGCGCGGGCGCGCTCCAGGGGCACGGTCTCGATGCCGTAAAGATGGGCCGTGGCGCGCAGTCTCACGGGCGAATGACTGGGGGCCAGGCGGCCGGGGTCGGCGGCGGCTTGTCGGTAGTTATGGGCCGGATAAGACATGTGATTTGGAAGAGCGGGGGCGTGCCCGGAAGACTATTGCGGTAATTCTATGAATTCGGGCATGGTCTCATTCGGCGAATCAGCGTGCGAATTCCCCGCCAGTTTGGGTGAAACCGTGCATGCGCGGCGGCAATGAAAAAACCCGCCGAGAGGCGGGTTTTTGGAGGCGTCGGCCAGGCGCAACGGCCTCTGGCCGACCAGCCGGACGGGGAAATCGGGATTTCCCCGCCCGGCCGTACTGCTTGCCGTGAATTAACGCAGCAGCGACAGCACGGTTTGCGGCACTTGGTTGGCTTGCGCCAGAACCGAGGTGCCAGCCTGTTGCAGGATCTGGGCCTTGGACATGTTCGACACTTCCGTCGCGTAGTCGGCGTCTTGAATGCGCGAACGGGCGTTGGACAGGTTGTTGACCACGTTGTTCAGGTTGGCGATCGTCGATTCCAGACGGTTCTGCACGGCACCCAGTTCACCGGTCAGCTTGTCCAGCTTGGTGAAGGCGGCGTCCAGCGTCTTGAGCGGGTCGGCGGTCAGCGTGCCCTTGCTGGTGTCTTCCGTGGTCAGCTTGCCCGAGCTGTTGACCTTGGCTTCGGCGCCGATCTTGGGAGCGTAGTCGCCCGTGCCCGTGCCGCTCTTGACCGTGACCTTGCCCGTGTTGGGGTCAACCAGGTAGTTGGTGGTGTAGGTCTGGATCGAGGTGAACGTGCCCTTGTCGTCGACGTACGTGTTGGTCGAGTTACCGGCGTTGAAGGCGACCGTCGCGCTGGTGATGCCCGAACCCAGCGTGATCGTCACGTCGCCGGCGGTGGTGTTGGCCTTGACGTCGGCCAGCAGCGCGTCGGAAGCGATGGTGTTGGTGAATTGCAGCTGGTCTGCGCCACCCGCACCGCCAACGTTGGAGTACGTCTTGCCGCCGATGGCGACCGACGAGGTGCCGGCGGCGCCGGTGTTCTGGGCAGCAGCCGTCATGACGCCACGGATGGTGGCGGCGGTGCCACCAGCGCTGTTGGTGGTCAGGTTGCCGTCGGTATCCAGGAAGGCAGCTTGGCCGCCGATGGTGACCTTGCCGGTCGCATCCACTTCGAACGACGTCGCAGCGGCGCCGTTGCTGTGGGTGTAAGTGCCGGTGGCGGTGCCGGTGGCCGGGCGCAGCTTGTCAGCCAGGGCGTTGACGGCGGCGGCGTCCGAGGCCGACTTGTCGGTGAACGTGAAGTTCTTGTTGGCGGCGTCGTACGTGTAGGTCGTGCCGGTAGCGGCCGTGCCCACGGTGACCTTGTTGCCGTTTTCCAGCTTGCCGAACACTTGGTCGGCGGTGGCGGCGGCGTGCGTGGTCGTCACTTGCCATTCGTTGGCGGCGACGGTCGCGCCACCAGCGGCTTGCAGGTCGGACACGGTGGCCGAACGGTTCTGGGTCACGCCCGAGCCGTTGACGTTGAAGCCGTCCAGACCCAGCGTCTTGACGCTGATTTCCGACAGGTTCAGGGTGATGGTTTCGCCGTCGTTGGCGCCGACTTGCAGCGTCAGGGGCTTGGCGTTGGCCGACAGGACCTTCACGCCGTTGAAGTCGGTCTGTTGCGAGATGCGGTCGATGTCGTCAAGGCGTTGCTTGATTTCGTCTTGCATCGAGTTCAGCTGCTCTTGCGAGTAGCTGCCGTTGCCGGCTTGCACCGACAGTTCGCGAACGCGCTGCAGGTGGGTGTTGATTTCGGAGGCGGCGCCTTCCGTCGTCTGGGCCAGCGAGATGCCGTCGTTGGCGTTACGAGCGGCTTGGGTCAGACCCTTCACGTTGGCGGTGAAGCGGTTGGCAATGGCCATACCGGCGGCGTCGTCCTTGGCGCTGTTGATGCGCAGGCCCGACGACAGGCGTTCGATGGCGGTACCCAGGGAAGATTGCGACTTGTTCAGGTTGTTCTGAGCAACCAGCGACAAGTAGTTGGTGTTGATAACTGCAGCCATGTTTAGGCTCCCAAGAGAGAAAGGCTTCTTCAAACCGGGCAGCGGGGCCGCCCATCGTTGTAACGGGAAGAATTCGGGTTCTTGCGTCTGCGAATTTCTCCGTTGCCAGGATTACGGCAGGCCAAAAACAATCTTTAGGAGTTTTTTTGAGTATTTGTTTTTTTTGAGCGCATTCGGGAGGACTGGCCGACTTCCCTGGAGGCGGGGCGGGGTGCCTTGCCCGGCGGAACCGCCTGACGGCGAGTGTCGCGCCCTGGGGCGGATGCGCTTGCCGTCTCTGTCAAGGAGTGGCCGGCGGGGTAGGGCGATCCGGCCTGGCTGGCGCCGTACCTGGTCGGGCGTGGCGCACCGGCCCGAAAAAGGGGCGGGCCGTCGCGCTTCAGATGATCTGCGCGATCTGCCCTTCCTGGGGCAGGTCCTGCCAGGCCTGTTCGCGCAGCTTGGCGCGGATGCGGGCGGTGGCCTGCGAGCGCAGCTGGCAGACGCGGGCCTCGGTCACGTTCATGATCGCGCCGATTTCCTTCAGGTTCAGGCCTTGCTCGTAGCACAGCGACAACAACAGTTTCTCGCGGTCGGGCAGCGAGTCGATGGCGTGGATCAGCGCCTGGCGGAAATCACCGGCCAGCAGGGAATCGAGCGGATTGCCGCTGGCCGCGCCGTGGTTCAGCGTGGCGGTCCAGTCGGTCTGGCCGGAGCCCGAGCCCGTATCGGGTTCGGTCGCGAAATCCTCGTAGTGGACGATCTGCACACCCTGCGCGTCGTGCAGAAGCGTCTGATATTCGTTCAGCGGGATCTCCATCTGCTGGGCGATCTCGGCTTCCGTGGGCGCGCGCATCAGTCGCTGTTCCAGCGACTGGATGGCCTGTTCGATCTTGCGCGCCTTGGCGCGCACGCTGCGCGGCAGCCAGTCCTGGCCACGCAGCTCGTCGAGCATGGCGCCGCGGATGCGGGTGGTGGCGTAGGTCTCGAACTGCGCGTCGGCGGTTTCCTGGTAACGCCGCACGGCGTCCAGCAGTCCGATCATGCCGGCCTGGATCAGGTCGTCGAGCTCGACGCTGGCCGGCAGCCGGGCGAGCAATTGCAGGGCCAGCTTCCGCACTAGCGGGGCATATTCGACCAAGCTGTCATCTGCGTGGGGCATTGCGGAAATGTCGGGCGGTGTCCATCGTGACGCATTGTCGGTTGTTGTCAATTTGCGACATTGTCGACAAACGCGCGGCTACGCTAAGGCTAGCAAGATTTTGTTATCGGCGAGGTGCCATTGTCGGCAAAAGACGGCATTTCATTCGCTAAAGCACGCAATGTTTTGAATGCCTATTTGCCAAATTGACGTACATTTGTCAGAAATTCATATGTCAATCTGTATCTAAAGTCTCGCGTTGTGCAATATCAACAAAGATTTGTCATATAAGTCATAGAAAATGACATGACCTGTGGTAAATTTTACTTAAATTGCGAACAAATGATACATTTCGCATTAAAACAGGATGCAGCGGGCAGGGCGCAACATTGTTGCGAATGCTCTTGGTTATCAAGCCCCTTCGGTGGGATAGGGAATAGGGAGTCGGGCGTGCAACAAGCCGAAAATTCTTTGCTGGCAGATATTCGTGAAGTGAATCTGTCTTATTTACTTCTCGCCCAGCGCATGCTGCGCGATGACTATGCGGCATCGATGTTCCGCCTGGGATTCAGCAACGAGGTTGCCGATATCCTGATGCGTCTTTCCCCGGCCCAACTGGTGAAGCTGGCCAGTTCCAGTTCGCTCCTGTGCCGCTTCCGTTTCGACGATTACAGCCTGCTGTCGGCGCTGACGCACGATGTGCTCGGTGGTGCGCTGCAGCAAGCGCATGCAACGATTCTGCTGGCCAAGCAACCTGTTGAAGAGCTGGCCTGACGGCCGCTCGACTCCCACTTCGGACACGTGTAATGGCCACCAAGAGCGTTTCGCAGGAAGCGGATGACATCCTGCTAGCCAGCTCCATGATCACCCTGGGGGCGCGGTTGCAGGTGCTGGAGGCTGAAACCAGTCTCAGCCACGACCGCCTGGCGCGTCTGTACCGCGAGATCCGCGGCTGCTCGCCACCGAAGGGCATGCTGCCTTTTTCGGTCGACTGGTTCATGACCTGGCTGCCGAACATACACTCCTCGCTGTTCTACAACGTGTATTCGTTCCTCAATGCGCGCACCAGCAGCAAGGGTATCCGCGCCATCATCGACGCCTATCGGCTGTACCTCGAGAACGCGGGTGTCGACAACGCCGAATCCACCGAACCCGTCCTGAGCTTCACCCGCGCCTGGATGCTGGTGCGGTTCTTCGACAGCGGCATGCTGCAACTTTCCGCATGCCGCCAGTGTGGCGGGCATTTCATCGCCCATGCGCATGACCCGCAGTCGGATTTCGTGTGCGCGATCTGCCGTCCGCCTCCCCGCGCCGGCAAGACCCGCGCCGCCGCCAAGGCGCGTGCGGGCACCCGCTCCGCGCCAGCCGTAGACGCCGCCCGTTCCTGAGCGGTGCGTCCAAATACATCAAAAGCCCTGGAAAACTCCCCGTAACCCGCCTTTTTGGGACGGGGGGAACAGGGGATCATTGACGCCGGTTTTAGACTTCGTTGGCAGGGGCCTGATGTGTTGATTGTTATCGGTTTTCTCGTGGTGATCGTGTCGGTCGTCGGCAGCTTCGTGGCGCTCGGCGGCCATCTGGGCGCGCTTTACCAGCCGTTCGAGCTGACGCTGATCTTCGGCGCGGCCTTCGGCGCATTCCTGGCCGGCAACAGCAAGAAGTCGCTGATGCTGGTCAAGAAGGCACTGCCTGACACGCTGAAAAGCTCGCGCTATGGCAAGGACGTGTACATGGAGCTCATGGCGCTCCTGTACGTGCTGCTGAACAAGGCGCGCCGCGAGGGCCTGATGGCCATCGAATCGCACATCGAGGACCCGGCCTCCAGCCCGATCTTCAGCGAGTACCCGCGCATTGCCAAAGACGAAAAGCTCATGGAGTTCATCACGGACTACCTGCGCATCATGATCAGCGGCAACATGAGCTCGTTCGAGATCGAAACGCTGATGGACGAGGAAATCGAAACCTACCGCCACGAACGCGAAGTGCCCGCGAGCATGATCCGGCAAATGGCCGACGGCCTGCCGGCATTCGGCATCGTGGCCGCGGTGCTGGGCGTGATCAAGGCGCTGGCCGCCGTCGACCAGCCTCCGGCCATCCTGGGCGACCTGATCTCCAAGGCCATGGTCGGCACTTTCCTGGGGATTCTGCTGGCCTACGGCTTCGTCGGCCCCCTGGCCTCGCGCATCGAGCGGCGCACGGACGAGGCGATGAAGGTGCTGGAGTGCATCAAGACCACGCTGCTGGCCAGCATGAACGGCTATCCGCCGCAGTTGGCGGTGGAATTCGGCCGCAAGGTGCTGTATTCGTCGGTCCGCCCGACGTTCGGTGAGCTGGAAGAGCACGTCCGGCAGACCAAGTCCACCGCCAAGGCCTGACGGAGCAGGCCATGAGCACGGTAAATAACCACCGTGTGGTGATCCGCCGCAAGAAGGTCCATGGCGGCGGGCACCACGGCGGCAGCTGGAAGATCGCCTACGCCGACTTCATCACGGCGATGATGGCTTTCTTCCTGGTGATGTGGCTGATCAGCATCGTGCCGCGCGAGGAACTGAAGGGCATTGCAGAGTATTTCCGCATGCCCCTGCGCGTGGCCCTGACCGGTGGCCCCAGCAGTTCGGCCGAGACCAGCGCGGTTCCCGGCGGCGGGCGCGACCCCCTGCGCAGCGACGGCGACGAGCGGCGCGGCCAGGGCAACCGGGTAGAGGCCCAGCCCATGGGCGACGCCGAGCGCCGCGACCAGCACCGCCTGGAAAACCTCAAGCGGCGGCTGGAGAACATCATCGAGAACAGCCCGGTGCTCAAGAACTTCCGGCCGCAACTGTTGATCGACATGACCACCGAGGGGCTGCGGATCCAGATCATCGACAACCAGAATCGACCCATGTTCGCCACCGGGCGCGCCGAAGTGCAGCCCTATATGCGCGACATCCTGCGGGAATTGGGGCCGGTTCTGAACGAACTGCCCAACAAGGTCAGCATTTCGGGGCATACCGATGCATCGCAGTACGCTCGCGGCGAACGCGCCTACAGCAACTGGGAGCTCTCGGCCGACCGTGCCAACGCCTCGCGCCAGGAATTGGTGGCCGGCGGCATGAACGAAAGCAAGGTCATGCGCATCCAGGGCCTGTCTTCTAGCATGAGCCTGGTTAAAGATGATCCGTATGCGGCCGTTAATAGGCGTATCAGCCTAGTGGTGCTCAACCAGAGCACCCAGCGGCGCATCGAAAGCGAGAACGCCGCCGCTGCGGACGTCAGCGCCAAGGATGCCCGCGAGGTTGGAACGGCCGTGGAGGCGGCGAATGCCGCCGCCCAGGCCACGACGGCAACCAAGCATGGCGACGCGGTGGCAACGCCGCCCGCTGAAGGGGCTCGATAGCAATGGCGGCAACGATTCTGGTGGCGGACGATTCAGCGACGATGAGAATGATCGTCCAGGCGACGCTGACGGGCGCGGGATGGAAGGTTTTGACGGCCGGCAACGGCCAGGAAGCGCTGGAGGTGGCCAGGAGCCATCCGGTGGACCTGGTGGTGAGCGACTGGAACATGCCCGTTATGGGCGGGCTGCAACTGATCCAGGGCCTGCGCGAACAGGAGCAGTACCTGGATGTGCCGGTACTGGTGCTGACCACCGAGGATGATGTGGACAGCAAGATGGCCGCCCGGGATCTCGGCGTATGCGGCTGGCTTTCGAAGCCGGTCGACCCCGATGTCCTGGTGGAATTGGCGTCCGAGTTGCTCGGTGAGCAGCCCGGCGCGTAGGCAAGTTCATTTATGAAGGCGTACGGGTCATGAGTTCTGGATTGGACCTCAGTCAGTTTTACGAGACCTTTTTCGACGAGGCGGACGAGCTGCTCGCGCAAATGGAGCAGTTGCTGCTCGAGCTCGACGTGGGTGCGCCCGACATCGAGCAGCTCAATGCCATTTTCCGCGCGGCCCACTCGATCAAGGGCGGCGCCGCGACGTTCGGATGTTTCAACCAGTTGGCGGGCACCACGCATTTGCTCGAAAACCTTCTGGACGCTATCCGTCGTGGCGAAATGGCGCTGCGCACGGACATGATTGATATTTTCTTGGAAACGAAAGACGTGCTCAAAAGCCAACTGGATGCCTACCGGGCCTCCGAAGAGCCCGATGAAGCCGTGTTTGAACGCATCTGCGCGGTATTGAGGCAGCTCGCCCTGGAGCATAAGGATCCCGGTGCCCCGGCGCCGGCACCAGCCGCCGCGGCGCCGGTCTCGGCAGCGCCGTCCGCGCCCGCCGCTCCGGCGCCTGCGCCCGCTCCGGTGGCCGAGGTGACGCCGGTGGCCGAGGCCGCGCCGGCCGGCGCCGATGGCCTGCCGCTACGCGTGCGCATCACCAAGGTTTCCGACAAGGATGCCGAGTCGCTGCTGGAGGAAATGGGCAACCTGGGACAGGTCAAGGCCAGCGAACGCGCCAACGGCGTGTTGACCGTCTGGGTCGACAGTACCTGCACCCCGGACGACATCGAAGCCGTTTGCTGTTTCATCGTCGACGCTGATCAACTGAACATCGCGCGTGAGGCAGCGCCGGCGGGCTCGCCCGCCGCTGCCGAGCCCGCCGCGGCATCCGCGCCGGCGGTGGCCGTGCCCGAGGCCACGGCCGCCCCGGTCCCGACCCCGGCGGCCGAGCCCGCGGTAGCCGAGTCCGCGGCCGCCGCCGAAGCCATCTCGCAAGCGGCGCGCACCAGCCGCGCCGCCGCGCCGGCCCACGTCGACAAGGAATCCACCTCGATCCGGGTCGGCGTGGAAAAGGTCGATCAGGTCATCAACCTGGTGGGCGAACTGGTCATCACCCAGGCCATGCTGGCGCAAACCGCGTCGACGCTGGACCCGGTGCTGCACGACCGCCTGCTCAACGGCATGGAACAGCTCGAGCGCAATGCGCGCGACCTGCAGGAAGCCGTCATGTCGATCCGCATGATGCCGATGGACTACGTCTTCAGCCGCTTCCCGCGGCTGGTGCGCGACATTGCCGGCAAGATGGGCAAGCAGATCGAATTGCAGACGTACGGCCGCGCCACCGAGCTCGACAAGAGCCTGATCGAGCGCATCATCGATCCGCTCACGCATCTGGTGCGCAACAGCCTGGACCACGGCATCGAAACGCCCGAGAAGCGCATCGCCGCCGGCAAGGATCCTGTCGGCCAACTGGTGCTGTCGGCCCAGCACAATGGCGGCAACATCGTCATCGAAGTTAGCGACGACGGCGCCGGCCTGAACCGCGAAAAGATCCTCAAGAAGGCGATGGCCCAGGGCCTGCCGGTCAACGAGAACTCGCCGGACGACGAAATCTGGCAGTTGATCTTCGCGCCGGGTTTCTCCACGGCCGAGAAGGTCACCGACATCTCCGGCCGCGGCGTCGGCATGGACGTGGTGCGCCGCAACATCCAGGACATGGGCGGCCACGTGCAGTTATCGTGCGAGCCGGGTAACGGCACCACCACGCGCATCGTGCTGCCGCTGACGCTGGCCATCCTGGACGGCATGTCGGTGCGGGTGGGCGAGGAAACCTTCATCCTGCCACTGAACCACGTGACCGAATCGCTGCAGCCGACCAACGACCAGATCTACTCCGTGGCCGGCAACGAGCGCGTGATGCACGTGCGTGGCGAATACCTGCCGCTGGTGGAAATGCACCGCGTGTTCTCGGTCGGCGAGGCGCAGACCGACCCGACCCAGGCCATCGCGGTCATCATGCAGGCCGAGGACCGCCGCTTTGCACTATTGGTGGATCACCTGATCGGTCAGCACCAGGTGGTGGTCAAGAATCTCGAGTCGAATTACCGCAAGGTTCCCGGCATCTCCGCCGCCACCATCCTGGGCGATGGCAGCGTGGCGCTGATCGTCGACGTATTTGCGCTTGCGCGCGCCAACCGTGAGCGTTGGTCGCAGCCCGAAGCCATTCTGAATTGATGGAGAACTAGCCCCATGGCAGCCAAACCGCAAGCGCAAGCCGCGCGCAATGAAGATGTCGGCAACGAATTCCTGGTGTTCACGCTGGGCGATGAAGAATACGGCATCGACATCCTGAAGGTGCAGGAAATCCGCGGCTACGACGCCGATACCGTGACCCGCATCGCCAACGTCCCGCCGTTCATCAAGGGCGTGACCAACCTGCGCGGCATCATCGTGCCGATCGTCGACCTGCGCATCAAGTTCAACCTGGGCAGCGTCGAATACAACGAGCAGACCGTGGTCATCATCCTGAACCTCGATCGTCGCGTGGTCGGCATCGTGGTCGATGGCGTGTCGGACGTGCTGATGCTCAACGCCGGCCAGATCCGCCCGGCGCCGGAATTCGGCGCCACCCTGTCGACGGAATACCTGACGGGGCTGGGCACGGTCGACGAACGCATGCTGATCCTGGTCGACATCGAAAAGATGATGACCAGCGATGAAATGGCCCTGGTGGAGAAGGTCGCTTCCTGATCGGAAGGGCTGGACCCGGAGGGCGGCCGCCGAGGCAAGAGTGCGGTGGCCGGTACTTCGCAGGGAGATGGGCGCGCCATATTGTGGAATCGATATGGCGCTTTTCCTTAACGATTGCAGTCAGGAGTGGTGCTTGTGATGCGCAAGTTTTTCGCGAACATGACGATACGCAGCAGCCTGTTGTGGGTGCTGGCGTTCTTTTCATTCATGTTGGTGATCGGAGCGGCGCTGGGCGTACTGTCGTTGCGTATCAGCAACTCGACCCTGGCGGAGATCAAGCAATCGCAGGAACTGAACGATGCGCTCGGGCGCGTCGTCTCCAGCTACAAGGACACCCTGAACGGGCTGGGTCGCACCGCTTCGGCCAACTACGCCGACATTGTGCGCAACGTCGGCCAGCCCGCGCTGCTGACGCAGGGCCTGTCTGCCGAGGCCGTCGGCCTGCTCGAGCGCGCCAAGGCGGCCCAGAACAAGGGGCAGGCGGAATTCGAGTATTTCAAGACTCTGCCGCGTCCGGCCGAGGCGGCCGAATCGCTCAAGGAAGTCGAGGATGCCTATGGCACCCTGATCCAGCAGGGTGTGCTGCCGCTGACCGCCGCGCTCGAGAAGGCCGACATGCCGGCCCACCAGACGCAGGTGCAGAAGGTGCAGGACGCGCTCGAAGGACGTTTCGCGCGCGCCGTCGAAGGGTTCGATTTCTGGCGCGCCAGCAAGATGCTGGACGCCTTCGAGGTAGCCCAGGTGCGCTACCAGTTTGTCTTGATGGCGGTCGGCGCCGGTGGTGTGATCGCGGCGCTGCTGGTGTTCGGCACCTATGTCTTCCTGCGCCGCCGCGTGCTGCAGCCGCTCAAGGAGGCCGGTCACCATTTCGACCGCATCGCCAGCGGCGACCTGACCGCCCGTGTCGAGGTTCGCAATACCAATGAAATCGGCCAGTTGTTTGCGGCGCTCAAGCGCATGCAGGAAAGCCTGACACGCACCGTGGGGGCGGTGCGCCGCGGTGTCGATGAAATCAATACCGGCTCGCACGAGATCGCGGCCGGCAACACCGACCTGTCCAGCCGCACCGAGCAGCAGGCTGCCTCGCTGGAGGAAACTGCGGCATCGATGGAAGAGCTGGCTTCGACGGTCAAGCAGAATGCGGACAACGCGAGGCAGGCGAACCAGTTGGCGGCCAGCGCTTCGGACGTGGCCGAGCGCGGCGGTTCGGCGGTGGCCGAAGTGGTCAACACCATGCAGGGCATTTCGGCCAGTTCGCGCAAGATTTCCGAGATCGTGTCGG
>NZ_JCBANN010000077.1:0-23266 GCF_059761975.1 Achromobacter sp. 46006 | reverse complement strand
CGTTGGCGTTGCGCGGCGCGGCGTTGGCCGGGCGCGAACGGGGCGCGCCGCCGTTGCCGCCGCGGCCGCCGTTACGGCCGCCACCGCCACGCGGCTGGCGCGAGTCTTCGTCGCGTTCCTGGCGTTCGAAGGCGGCGGCGCTGGTGGCGGGCGGGGTCCAGTCGGCCACCGGCTTGCGCTCGATGGTCTTCTTGATCAGGCGCTCGATGTCCTTGAGCAGCTTGATCTCGCTGTTGTCCACCAGCGAGACGGCGGCGCCGGTGGCGCCGGCGCGGCCGGTGCGGCCGATGCGGTGCACGTAGTCTTCCGGCACGTTGGGCAGTTCGAAGTTCACCACCTGGGGCAACTGGTCGATGTCCAGGCCGCGGGCGGCGATGTCGGTGGCCACCAGCACCGTCACGGTGCCGTCCTTGAAGCCGGCCAGCGCGCGGGTGCGGGCCGACTGGCTCTTGTTGCCGTGGATCGCGGCGGCGGTCAGGCCGTCCTTGACCAGCTTTTCGGCCAGGCGGTTGGCGCCGTGCTTGGTGCGCGTGAACACCAGCACCTGGTGCCAGCCGCTTTCGCGGATGATGTGGCTGATGAGGTCGCGCTTGTGGTGCTGTTCGACCAGGTGCACCGTCTGGGTGACCAGTTCGGTGGCGGTGTTGCGCGGGGTGACCGAGACTTCGCCCGGGTTGTTCAGCACGCCGCGCGCCAGCGAACGGATCTCATCCGAGAAAGTGGCCGAGAACAGCAGGTTCTGGCGCTGCTTGGGCAGCAGGGCCAGGATCTTGCGGATGTCGCGGATGAAGCCCATGTCCAGCATGCGGTCGGCTTCGTCCAGCACCAGGATCTCGACGCCGGACAGGTCGACCGTCTTCTGGCCGCAGTGGTCCAGCAGGCGGCCGGGAGTGGCCACCAGGATGTCCAGCGGCTTGCGCAGGGCGGAGATCTGGGGGTTGATGTTGACGCCGCCGAACATCACCATGGACGTCAGCGAGGTGTGCTTGCCGTAGGTCTGCACCGATTCGGCCACCTGCGCGGTCAGTTCGCGCGTCGGGGTCAGGATCAGGCAGCGCGGGCGGCCGGCCTTGCGGGCTTCGGGCTTGCGCTGCATCAGCAAATGCAGGATCGGCAGCGTGAAGCCGGCGGTCTTGCCGGTGCCGGTCTGGGCGGCGGCCAGCAGGTCGCCGCCCTTGAGGACCTGCGGAATCGCCTGGGCCTGGATGGGGGTGGGCGCGGTGTAGCCGGTATCGGCAATGGCGCGCAACAGGGAATCGGCCAGCCCGAGGTCGGCGAAAGAGGAAGAGGTAGTCAAAACAACTCCAGCGGCAGCCCGTCGCTCAAGTTGAGAGACTCCAATCCAGGCGGACGAATAAGGAGAAAAGGGAAGCGCCCCTGAGGGCGAAGCTTGGCGGCGAAGTGCCTAGCGGACGCGTGCGGATTGGCAAAGCACGCCCGGCAATTGTAGCCGATACGCCGACCGGGCAGGCGGGCGGGGGGCGCCCGTATTGCTGCGTAACATTTTGCATGAAATATGAACGAAATCAGTGTAATCCCTAGGCAGTCATCCCTATAATCCGTCGGCTTACCTCCATCAAAAGAATTAAGGGTTGCTATGAAAAAGGCGGCAATAGCGGGTGTGGTCGTTGCATTGGGCGCAATCTGGACCGGCACGGCCTGGTACACCGGCCAGAAGGCCGAGGCGTTCGTCAAGCAGTCGATCGAAGACGGCAACGTCGAGCTGAGCAAGTTCGGCGAAAAATGGGGCGTGACGCCCGTGATTGAACTGATGTCGTTCGAACGGGGCGTGTTTTCCTCGACCGAACGCTACCGCGTGAAGTTCACGTTGCCCGCCAAGGACGGCAAGCCCGCCGCGGAACACGAGATCCAGTTCGTCGAGCATCTGTCGCACGGTCCCTTCCCCTTCTCCAACCTGGCGGCGGGCAAGCTGGCCCCGGCCATGGTCGCGAGCCGGTTCCAGCTCGAGGAAACCCCGGCGGTCAAGGGCTGGTTCAGCGCCACCAAGGGCGCCACGCCGCTGTCGGGCGCCTATAGCGTCAGCTACGGCAAGCAGGTCAGCGGCACCTTCAACCTGGCGCCGGCCGAGGCCGCCAGCGACAAGACCAAGCTGACCTTCTCCGGCATGACCGGCGACGTCGACTTCGACACCAAGACCAAGCATGCGATCCTGGCGCTCAAGAGCGACGGGCTGACGCTGGCCGGTCCGGCCGGCGAGAGCGATATCGTCGGCATGGCGGTCAAGGGCATCACGCTCGACAGCGACCTGACCCCGGGCAAGAGCGACATGGCCATGGGCAACCAGAAGCTGGTCTTCAAGGAATGGACCATCACTTCCAGCACCAAGCCGCCGGTGTTGTTCAAGGACACCAGCATCGCGGTGGACCTGGCCGAGGCCGACGCCGGCGTAAGCGCCAAGATGGTGCTGGATTTCGGCATGATCAATGTCCAGCAAAAGGACATGGCGGGCCTGCAACTGGCGATCGGCCTGAAGAACATGGACCCCAAGGCGCTCAAGGCGCTGAACGACGTCTATGAGGCGTCGTCGCGCCGCATGATGCAAAGCGGCGCAGGCGAAGCCACGCCCGAGTTCACGCCCGAAGAACAGCAGATCCTGAAGACCAACGTCGAACTTCTGCTGGCCGGCAACCCCAGCCTGTCGGTGTCGCCGTTGCAGGTGCGCACCGCCAACGGCACCTCGACCTTCAACCTGGATGTGGACCTGACCAAGCCGGCCTCGACCGACAAGCCGGCCAGCGACCTTGCCATGGAAGCCATCCGCAAGCTCGATGCCAAGCTGGTGCTGTCCAAGGCCAACCTGGCCGACCTGATGGCGATCGAACCGCAGATGCGCGGCGTGCCGGCCGACCGCGCCGCCCGGACCGCCAAGGGCCAGGCCGAAATGGTCGGCACCATGGCGGTGGCGATGGGCGTGGCCAAGGCGGAAAACGACAACGTCGTTTCCTACCTGAACTACGCCGACGGCCAAGTGGATTTCAACGGCAAGAAGATGCCGCTGCAGCAGTTCATGATGATGGTCATGAGCGGCGCGATGGGCGGCATGCGCTGAGGCGCGAACGGAACCTGGCGCTGGCGCGATGCCGGCGCCACGAACGGGCTGCGGCGCCTTCGGGCGCGGCAGCCCGTTTTTCATGCGCGGCGTATGCCTGCGGAGGCGGCCCAAGCGGGGCCGTGCGGACTCGGGAGCGGGACGGACATCATGCGGAAATGGGTAGCGGCGGGTTGCGCCGTGCTGGCGCTGGGCGTTATCTGGACGGGCACGGCCTGGTACAGCGGCAGGCAACTGGAGGCCGGCATGGCGCAACTGACCGACAGCGCCGATCAACTGGCGCGGCAGATCGGCACGAAGATGGGCGAATCGTTGTCTTTCGAACGGTTGTCGTATGAACGAGGCGTGTTCACCTCGCACGCGCGCTATCGCCTGAAGGAAGCGCCCGCGCCCAAGGATGGCGTGGCCGCGGCGGGACGCGAGTACGAGGTGGCGGTGCGTCTGGACCACGGGCCATTCCCCCTGTACCGCCTGGCGCGGGGGCATCTGTTCCCGACCATGGCGGCCGCGCGCGCCGACCTGGTGCGGACGCCGTCGGTCGAAAGCTGGTTCATGGCAGCCGGGGGCGCCGTGCCCATGACCGTGGAGGCCGTGGCGGGCTATGACCGCGACATCCGCGCCACGCTGGAACTGGCGCCGGTCGAGCGCGCGCGCGGCGAGTCGCGCTTGCGCTTCTCGGGCCTGGAGCTCCAGGCCGACGTGGCCGCCGGCGGCAAGCACGCCACGGTGGATATCCGCGCGGACCACGTCGAGCTGTTCGAACCCTACATCAAGGACGGCGCGCGCCATACGCGCCGCCTGGCCATGCGCGATCTGGCGATCAGGTACGACGCGAGCCGGGCCGCCGATGAGACAGGCGCCGCCTCCACCCGCGCGAACCTCAAACAATGGACCGTCGAGATCGATGGCGAACCGGTCACGCTGCGCCGCGTGGCCGTGACCGCCGACGCCAAGGGCGCCGAGAGCGCGATGGACGCCAAGCTGGCCGTGCAGGTTGCGGGTATCGATACGCGGGCCGGACAGGTGGCCAACCTGCGCCTGGCCGCCGAGGCGCGCAATTTCGACATGGTGTCGTTCCGCGCATTCCAGGCGTCGGTGGAGGCGGCCAAGGGCGGCGCCAGCCTGGGCGACAAGATGGTGGGCGCCGGCCACCTGATGAAGTTCCTGCTGGCCGAGCCAGGCTTTTCGTTGTCGCCGCTGCAGGTGGATACCGCCAATGGTTCCGCGACCCTGCGGCTGGATCTCGACCTGAGCGCGCCCACGCTGTGGAATCACTCGCCCGGCGCGATCGTCAAGGAAACCGTGCGCAAGCTCGATATCCGCATGTCCATGCCGGTCGTCAGCCTGGCCGACCTGATCGCGGCGCGCCTGCAGGCCGAGGGCATGCCCGAGGCCGCCGCGCGCGAGGCGGCAGGCCTGCAGGCCGATGGGATGCGCGACCGCTTCCTGCGCGGGCAATGGGGCCGCCTGGAGGACGGCAAGCTGGTCGCGAGCCTGAACTACGAAGGGGGGCAGGTGGACGCCAACGGCGAACGCATGCCGGTCGAGAGCTTCCTGGGCTGGCTGATGGCGCGCGGCGTGAAGTGAGGCGCCGCCCGCCGCCGGCGCGGTCCCTCAGGCCGGCAAGGCGCCCGCCATCACTTCGCCGTTGCGCAGTACCGCCACATGGAAGCGTTTGTCGGCGGCGCGCATGATGTCCTCGCTCGGATCGCCCTGCACCAGCAGCAGGTCCGCCACGGCGCCCTGTTCCACCACGCCATGTCCGTCCATGCCCATCAGGTCGTGGCCGCGCGAAGTGGCGGCGATCAACGCATCCATCGGCGTCATGCCGAATTCCACCATGTAGGCCAGCTCCATCGCATTCTCGCCGTGCAGATTGAACGGCGTGCCCGCGTCAGTACCCAGCGCGATGCGTCCGCCCGCCTTGTAGTACATCTGGATCGATTCGCGGTGGCGCTGTTCCACCGCGCGCGCCTTCTCCACCGCGTAGGCCGGAATGCCATTGTCGGCATTGGCGACGATATTACGCACCGCGGCGATGGTCGGCACCAGATAGGTTTCGGCCGCCAGCATTTCGCTCAGGCATTGCTCGTCCATGAAGATGCCGTGCTCGATCGAGTCGATGCCGGCGCGCACCGCGTTCAGGATGCCCTGCGTGCCTTGCGCGTGGCTGGCCGTGCTCTTGCGAAAGCGCTTGGCTTCGTGCACGCCGGCCTTCATCTCGTCGAAGCTGTAGTGCGCATCCATGGGGCTGACGCCCGGTGTCATGACGCCGCCGGTAGCCATGATCTTGACCAGGTCGCAGCCGGCGTGGACCTGCTCGCGCACCGCCTTGACCACTTCCTCGCAGCCATCGGCGACGCGGCCGATACGGTTGCCGTGGCCCCCTGTCATGCAGATGATGCGGCCCGAGGCCCTGATGGTAGGGCCAGGGAACACGCCGCGCGCGATGGCATCGCGCACGCCGAATTCCAGGTAGTCCTTGCCGCCGCAATCGCGCAGCGCCGTGAAGCCGCCGCGCAGCGCGGCCTGAGCGTTCTCGAGCGCGGTCAGGGTGATCTGCGCCGGGCCCTGCTTCGACATCTGCGTCTGCGGGTCGGCCCCGCCGGTGTAGACCAGGTGCACGTGGCAGTCGGCCATGCCGGGCATCAGGGTCATGCCGCCGGTATCGACGCGGCGCCCGGCGAAGCCGGTGAATTCGCCGGCCGGCGCCACGCGCGTCACATGTTTGCCTTCGACCAGCACGCCGTGGTCCGGCAGCACCTGGCCGCGGCCGTCGAACACCTTGCCGCCGATGAACAGGGTCTGTGGCAACGCACTCATGTCTTGCTCCTCGTCGTGTCGGTCGGGGTCAGCCCGCCACCTCCAGTCCCGCGCGGGACATGGACTGCAGGCGTGGCATCAGTCCCAGCAGGTGCTGGCTGTAGGGATGCTGCGGATGCTCGAACAGGGCCTCGGTCTCGGCCACTTCCAGCAATTCGCCGTAGCGCATCACGCCCACGCGGTCGCACATCTGGCGGATCACGGGCAGGTCGTGGCTGATGAACAGCATGGTCAGGCCGAGCTGCTCCTGCAGGTCCTTGAGCAGGTTCAGGATCTGCGCCTGGATCGACACGTCCAGCGCCGAGGTCGGTTCGTCGCAGATCAGGAATCGCGGCCGCGTGGCCAGCGCCCGCGCGATGCAGATGCGTTGGCGCTGGCCGCCGGAGAACTCGTGCGGGAAGCGTTCGGCGGCGCGGTCGCCCAACCCGACCACGTCGAGCAGATCGGCGACCACGCGGCGGGCCTCGGCTTCGCTGGCCGCCAGTTTGTGGAAACGGATCGGCTCGGCCACGATGTCCAGCACGCGCATGCGCGGATTGAGCGACGAGAACGGATCCTGGAAGATCATCTGGATCTGGCGCCGGAACGGGTTGAGCTGCTTCTCGCCCTTGAGCGCTGTCAGGTCGGTGCCGCCGAAATTGACCGTGCCGCCGCTGGGCGTGTACAGGCCCGAGATCAGCCGGGCCACGGTCGACTTGCCCGAGCCGGACTCGCCGACCAGGCCGAACACCTCGCCCTCGCCGATCGAGAAATTGACGCGCTTGACCGCATCCAGCGTGCGCTGGTTGCGCTTGAACAGGGCGTTCTTGAGCACGAAGCGCATGCTCAGGTCCTGCACTTGCACCAGCGGACCGTCGCCGCTCGCGCCGAAATCGCGCCGCTGCCCCAGCCAGTGCGTGGCCAGATCGAGCGGCCGGGCGGGAGTCTTCACGTCCTCGATGTAGGTAACCAGCGGAAAGCGCTTGAGCTTGATGTCCGGGCGCGGCACGGCCGAGATCAGGCTGCGGGTGTAGGGGTGATCGGGGTCGCCCAGGATCTTGGCGGTCGGGCCCTGTTCGACCAGCTTGCCGTGGTATAGCACCGCGACACGGTCGGTCACGTCCGCGATCACGCCCATGTCGTGGGTGATGATGATCATGCCGACCTGTTCCTGCCGGCAGAGCTTCTTGAGCAGTTCCAGGATCTGTGCCTGGATCGACACGTCGAGCGCGGTGGTGGGCTCGTCGGCAATGATGACCTCGGGCTCGCAGCATAGCGCCAGCGCGATCACCACGCGCTGCCGCATGCCGCCCGAGAACTGGTGCGGATACTGCTGCACGCGCAGCTCGGGCTGGTCGATGCCGACCTGCGCCAGCAGTTGCACCGCGCGTTGCCTGGCCTGGTCGTGCGTCAGGTCCAGGTGCACCAGCATGGTCTCGACCAACTGGCTTTCCACGGTCTGCAGCGGGTCGAGCGAGGTCAGCGGATCCTGGAAGATCATGCCGATGCGGCGGCCGCGCACCTTGCGTTGCTGCGCGGGCGTCAGCGTGTCGATGCGTTCGCCGTTGAGCAGCACCGCGCCGCCGGCCAGGCGGCCGGGCGCTTCGAGCAGGCCGATCACGGCGTTGCCGATGGTCGACTTGCCGGCGCCGGATTCACCGACCACGCCCAGGATTTCGCCCTTTTCCAGGGCCAGCGACACGCCGTCCACCGCCACCAGGGTGCCACGGCGGCTGGGAAATTCGATGCGGATGTCTTCGATGTTCAGCAGGGCCATGGCATCCTCAGCGCAGCTTGGGGTTGAGCGCGTCGCGCAGCCAGTCGCCCAGCAGATTGACCGACAGCACCAGCGCGACCAGCGCGATGCCGGGGAAGATCGAAATCCACCACATGCCCGAGAACAGGTAGCTGTTGCCGATGCGGATCAGCGTGCCCAGCGACGGCGCGGTGGGCGGCACACCGACGCCCAGGAACGACAGTGTGGCCTCGGTGATGATGGCGATGGCCAGGTGGATGGTGGCGATCACCAGCACCGGTCCCATGACGTTGGGCAGGATGTGGCGGCGCAGGATGGTGACCGGACCGATGCCGATCAGCCGCGCCGCCTGCACGTATTCCTTGTGGCGTTCGACCAGCGTCGAGCCGCGCACGGTGCGCGCGTACTGCACCCAGCCTGAAATGCCGATGGCGAATATCAGCACGTACAGCGCCAGTTCATCGTGCATGTCGCGCGGCAGCACGCCGCGCGCCACGCCGTCGATCAGCAGCGCCACCAGGATGGCCGGAAACGACAGTTGCACATCGGCGATGCGCATGATGAAGCTGTCGACGCGGCCGCCGACGTAGCCGCTGATCAGCCCAAGCGTGACGCCCAGCACCATCGAAAACAGCACCGACGCGAAGCCCACCAGCAGCGAGACGCGCGAGCCATACAGGATCGCCGACAGGATGTCGCGGCCCTGGTCGTCGGTGCCGAGCAGGAAGCCGGGGCTGCCGCCCTCCTGCCAGGCGGGCGGGGTGTTGGCATCCATGATGTCCAGCGATGCCAGGTCGAAGGGATTGTGCGGCGCGATCACCGGCGCGAACAGTGCGCCCAGCAGGATGACCAGCGTAACCACGGCGGCGATGATGGCGCCGGGCGAGCGCTTGAAGCTGTGCCAGAGATCACTGTCGGCGGCGCGGGCGAAGAAGGGAGCGATGCGGGCGTTCATGAAGGGTTCCCTTATTTGCTCTGCACGCGCAGGCGCGGGTCGACGGCGAAATACAGCAGGTCGACCACCAGGTTGATGACAACGAACATGAAGGCGATCAGCACCAGGTAGGCCGCCATCACCGGGATGTCCACCATGCTGATGGCCTGGATGAACAGCAGGCCCATGCCGGGCCACTGGAACACGGTTTCGGTGATGATGGCGAAGGCGATGATGGAGCCGAGCTGCAGGCCGGTGATGGTGATGACCGGCACCATGGTGTTCTTGAGCGCGTGGCGGAAGTTGATCAGCCGCTCCGGCAGACCGCGGGCGCGGGCGAACTTGATGAAGTCGGCGCGCAGCACCTCCAGCATTTCCGCGCGCACCAGCCGCATGATCAGGGTCATCTGGAACAACGCCAGCGTGATCGCCGGCATGATCAGCGCCAGCAGGCCGGACTTGGTCAGAAAGCCGGTGGTCCACCAGCCCAGTTCTACCACGTCGCCGCGGCCGAAGCTGGGCAGCCATCGCAGTTGCACGCCAAAGAACAGGATCAGCAGGATGCCGATCAGGAACGTCGGCAGCGAGATCCCGGCCAGCGAGATCGCCATGAAGGTCTTGGACAGCACGCCATGGCGCTTGAGCGCGGTGTAGATGCCCATGGGAATGCCGAGCGCCAGCGCCATCAGGGCCGATACCAGCGACAGTTCCAGCGTGGCCGGCAGGCGCTCTTCCAGCAGTTCGCTGACCGGCCGCCGATGGCGGTAGGAGATGCCGAAATCGCCGCGCACGGCGTTGGCGACGAAATGGGCGTATTGCACGACGAACGGGTCGTTCAGGCCTAGCTGTTCGCGCAGTTGCTCGCGCTGCTCGGGCGTGGTGTCCTGCCCGACCATGCTGGCGATCGGATCGCCGACATAGCGGAACATGGAGAACGCGATCAGCGCCACCGTCAACATCACCAGCACCGACTGGATCAGCCGCTGCGCAATAAAGGAAAGCATGGTTGGATGCCCTCTTGGTCGGATAACGCCGGGCCGCGCATTGCCGGTCGCGGCAAGCGGGGCTGGGCCGGGCGCGCCCGGGCGGCTGGCGCCGCCGCGGGGGTCGCATCAACGCGGCGCCGCGCCACGCCGGACGGCGTGCGCGGCGCCAGGGGGACTACGGCAGGACCACGTCGCGCAGGTCGAGCACGTCGTCGGCGCGCTGGGTGACCTTGATGTTGTCCTTCACGCCCCACGACATCGGCTGCTGGTGCAGCGGCAGGTAGCCGAAGTCGCTGCGCACGATGCCGAAGGCTTCCTTGATCATCGCGTTGCGCTTGGCCTGGTCGGTCTCGACCCCGATCTTGGCGATCAAATCATCGACCTTCTTGTTGCAGTAGCCGCCCAGGTTGAACTGGCCCGCCGCGGTCTTGGCGTCGCGGCACGCGGTGAGGTTGAGCAGCGTGTTGTGCGCGTCGGTCGAGCTGGGCGTCCACCCCAGCATGTACATGCTGGTCTGGTTGCCGGCCTGCAGCAGGATCTTGCCGAAGTACTTGGACTTGGTCTGCGCCAGCAGGTTGATCTTGATGCCGACGCGCGCCAGCATGCCAGCCACCGCCTGGCAGACCTTCTCGTCGTTGACGTAGCGGTCGTTGGGGCAGTCCATGGTCACGGAAAAGCCCTTCGGATAACCGGCCTCGGCCAGCAGCTTCTTGGCGCGCGCGGGGTCGGGCTTGTAGGGCGCGCCGAACGATTCGTCGTAGCCGTTGATCGAGGTGGCGATCAGGGAGCCCAGCGGCTTGGCCGCGTTGCGCATGATCTTCTCGTTGATGGCCTTGGTATCCACGGCCAGCACCACCGCCTCGCGCACCTTCGGGTCCTTGAAGGGGTTCTTGCCCTTCACGTCCGAGAACAGCAATTCATCGCGGGCCTGGTCCATGCCGATGAAGATGGCGCGGGCTTCGGGCGCGGTCAATGGCTTTACGCCCTTGGCGTCTTCGAGTCGCTTCCAGTCCTGCACCGGCACCGGCTGCACCAGATCCATCTCGCCGGAAATCAGCGCGGCCACGCGCGTGGCTTCCTGCGTGATGGGCTGGAAGATGACCTCGTCGATGTTGGTCTTGATGTTCTTGTTCCAGTAGCCGTCGTAGCGCTTGAGCACCGTCTTCACGTCGGGCTGGCGCGACACCAGCATGAAGGGGCCGGTGCCGTTGGCGTTCAGGTTGGCGTAGTTGCCCTGGTTGTCGCCCTTGACGTTGGTGGCCTCGGTGGTGTTGTGCTTCTCTGCCCACGACTTGCTCATGATGTAGAGGAACACCCATTCGCGCGGCAGGATCGGGTTGGGCGTGGGCGTGGTGACTTCGATGGTGTAGTCGTCGATCTTCTTGATGTCGGAGGCCTTGGCGCCATAGCCCTTCATGTCGGAGCCGGGCGTCAGGCTGCGCTTCCAAGAGAAGATCACGTCATCGGCGGTGAACGGCGAGCCGTCATGGAACTTCACGCCCTTGCGCAGCTTGAAGACCCATTTGGTGGGCTCCGGGTTTTCCCAACTTTCGGCCAGCAGCGGCGTCAGTTTCAGGTTGCCGTCATAACCGGCCAGCGTTTCGTAGATATTGCCCTGGAAACCCAGCGTGAAGGTTTCGTTCAGGGCCATCGGGTCCATCGAGGTGGCGTCGCCCTGGTAAGCCCAGTGGAAGGTCTTGGCGGCCGCGCCGGCGCTGAATGCCAGCGATGCGGTCAGCGCCGCCACCAGCGCCGCTTGTTTCAGATAGGGAAGAGTACGCATAGCCCTCATGCTCCGTAATGCGCGGATTGCGCGACAGAAGTGATCGGGCCCTGGCCCCATGGGGAGCCGGGGCATGGCGTTGCTGCTTACGAGGAAAGGCGGTTCACGGTAGATCCAACCCCTTGTGATTGTCATGGCGGGAAGGACCGCACCGATGCAGAACGAATCTTATAGATCGATTCGTTTAAGCGTCAATCGGTTTGGATTGGGGTTATTACTTGCTTGCTTCGCGTTGCGAATGGTGGGTTTGGCGTGCCGCGGCACCGCCGGCATCAGGGGCCGGACACGGGTTCGGCGGCCAGGCTGCGCGCCAATTCGCGCACGATCTGCTTGCGCCGTTCACTGTCTTCGTGGCCCTGGGACAGCGCCGACCAGGCCGGTCGGCTGCGCGCTTCCTTCAGCGCCTCGGGCAGCGGCCCGCGGCGCAGCGCTTCGTCATCGGGACGATCGAGCCTCAGCGGCGCGCGCGCGGCATGGCCGCGGCGTTCGAGCGCGTCGATCAGTTGCCGCTGGCGCAAGGCCAGCAGCCGCAGCACGGCGTCGTCGACGCTGATTTCGCGCCAGCCGCGCAGCTTGCCGGCAACGCGCTTGCCGAGCTTTTCCATGCCCTGCCAAAGGCCGCCGGCGGCGGCGCCGATCAGCATGCCGGTGCCCAGGCTCAAGCCGGCGCTGAACAGGTCCACTGCGGCGCCGGCCATGGCGCCGGCGGCGGCGCCCATGCCAACCTGCACGCCCATGTCCTTGAGCGCCTGTGGGTGGAACAGATCCATGCCCCAGCGTTCGCCCTGCAACGGCAGCGCGTCGTCATCGAAATCGGACGCGCGGAAGTTATAAAGCGCCAGCAATGCGGTGACGCAGGCCTGCTCGCGCTGGCGCACCCGGTCGCGCAGTTGTTGCGACGCCGAGGCCAGCGCCGCTTCGTCACCCGCGCTGGCGATATGCAGGGCGGCGACGTCGACCAGCAGGTCGGCCAGCAATTCATAGGCCGCCGCATGGCGTTCGCGGCGCTGTCGCGCCAGGCTGTCGGCCAGCCGCGCCAGCGTGTCGGCGTGGCGATCCAGCAGCACACCGAGCTTGGCATAGAGCTGTTGCTCGCCATCCAGCGGCGGCGCCACCGTGTCGAATTCGACCGCGGCGTGCAGGCCCAGCCGCGCCAGGGCGTCGCGCCATTCGGCGGCACGGTGGGCGGGCGCGTTGACGAAGTTCAGCACCGGCAGCAGGGGCCGGCCGCAGGCTGCCAGGATGGCGAGTTCGTCGCGATGCTTGCCCAATACCGGATCGCGCGCGTCGATCACGTACAGCGCGGCATCGCAGTCCAGCATCTTCTTCAGGACGCGCGCTTCCTGTTCGTAGCGGCCATGCGCTTCCGGGGTGTCGAGGAAGCGCCGGATGCGCGCCGGTCCGTCCAGCCGTTCGCCGGGCTGCCCGAGCCGCTCAAGGTATTCAAGCAGCGCGATGCTGTCTTCCATGCCAGGGGTGTCGAACCACTCCAGCACCGCGCGGCCATCGAGCCGCAGGCGCGCGCCTTCGACGTGGCGAGTGGTGCCGGGTTGGTCGGCGACTTCGCCGAAAGCGGTGTCGCGTGTCAGCGTGCGCAACAGCGAGGTCTTGCCGGTGTTGGTGTGTCCCACCACGGCGATGGGGATGACCGGTTCAGTCATGGCCATGCTCCAGCCAGGCCAGGGGCGCGCCGCCCGGCCCGATGATGGCGGCGGCATCCAGCCCCAGGGCGGCCAGGCATTGCCGCCATTGCGGTTCGCGCGTCTCCGCCCCGGTCGGCGCCAACAGCCAGACGCGGGTCTGGCTGGCATGCGCCGCCAGTTCGGCGATCAGCGCCAGCGTGCCGCGGTCCGGTGTCTGGCGCGCGTCGCAGGCCACCAGCAGGCGTGAGGCGGCAGCTTGCGACAGCGCATCGAGCAGGCGGTTGCGTTGTTCGCGGGTATCCAGGTTGCCCGCCTGGCGGATCGACGGCGCCAGCGCGGTGGGCGGCCAGCCCAGGTCGGCGGGCAGTTCCAGGCCCAGCAGCACTGGCTGGCCGCCCAGCCCGGCGGGAACGGCGGCGGCCACGCGTGGCTGGTGCAGCGGATCGACCGGCCGGTCGATGCCGGTGGACTGGGCCGGCGGTTCAAGGCGGTCACGCAACGCCGCGTGGCCCGCCAGCGCCGGATCGATGGCCAGGCCGCGCAGGGCGCGCCGGGTGGCGGCAACGCAGGCCAGCCAGGCCAGCAGGCGCGGCAGGATGCCGTAGGTCACGAATACGCCGATCAGCCACAGTGACCATTGCACTTGCGCGGCGGCGGCCAGCGGCCGGGAGCCATCGCTGGCGCGCACCATGGCGGGGTCCGGCAGCGGGAAACCCAACTGCGAGGGCAGCCAGCCGATGACCTGGGTCAGATGGACGAAGGTGTCCGGCGCCAGCAAGGTGGTGGCCCAGATGAAGCGGTAGCTGGCGGTCGACAGCAGCGCCAGCAGCGTTGCCAGCGCGGCGGTCAGTCCCGCCAGCCAGAGCCCGTGGCTGACCGCGCCGAACAGGCCGCGCAGGGCGCCGGCGCGCGCCAGCAGGTTGAGAAAGGCCTGCGGCACCAGCGCGCTGTCGGGGCCGCGCGCCAGCTTGCGCGTGGCCCAGAGCCACAGCCGCCCCAGCGGCGTCATGGCGGCGGGCCGCAGCAGGAAGCTGGCCAGCCACAGGAGGAAAGTCAGCAGGTGCAGGCCGAGCAAGGCGCCCAGTGCCCACAGCACGTTGACGGCGCGGGTGCCGTCGCCCAGCGCCCCGGCCGCCACGCCGGCGCCGGACAGCAGCGCCAGCAGCAGCAACAGCGCCAGCACGGCGAAAGCGCTGCGGCGCCAGCCGTCCACCAGTGGCGCCAGGTTCTCGCGCTGAGCCAGCGCTTGGGCGCGGGCCAGGATACGGTCCGGCAGCCCGGCTTCCTGTTGGCGCACCTGGCGCACGATGGCGGTGTCTTCGAGGGGCCCCCAGTGCGCTTCGCGCAACCGGATCAGTTCGGCCAGCCAATGGGCGCGCAGCGGCGTGCGGCCGGAGGCATCGAAGGTAGCGGAAACGTCGCGGGAAGTCGGCGATGGCATCGCGGGCGGGACAGGCGATCAGGCCGCGAAGGGCGATGCGCCATTGTAGACCGCGCGGCGCCGTGTATTTCAGTGGCGGCGGTGGGCAGCGCGGTATTGGCCGGGCGTAACGCCGACGGCATCGCGGAACGCGCGCGACAAGTGGCTGGCGTTGCCGAAGCCGGCCGCCTGCGCGATGCCGGCCAGGCCGCCCTTGCCGGCGGCCAGCAGCGTGCGCGCCCGGGCCAGGCGCCGGGCGCGCACCCAGGCGTGCGGAGGCGCGCCGAACGAGGCGTGGAACATGCGGGCGAAGTGGTAGGTGGACAGCGCCGCCACGCGGGCCAGTTGATCCAGCGTCAAGGGATCGGCGAGATGCGCGTCGACATACTCCATGATCCGCCGCCGCACCGTGGGCGCGAGGCCGCCGCGCGCGGGCGCCGCGGCCTTGCGCGATACGCCTTGGCGCAGCAGATGATGCAGCACGGTTTCGGCCGCGCTGCTGGCGGCCAGGCGCTCGGCCGGCGCGTTCCAGTCGGTGTCCAGCAGGGCCCGGCAGACGTCGGTCAGCGAGTCATCTTGGATGTAGGTGCGGTCGCGCAATTCCAGCGCGCGCGGTTCGCAGTCGAGCCGCAGCACGGCCTCGTGCGCCAGGCGCTCGGGCGCGATGTACAGGTGCAGGAAATGCACCGTGTCGTTCATGCACCAGCGCGAATAGTGTTCGGCGGGCAGCACGCAGAACTTGCCTGCGCCGCCGTGCAGCGCATGGCCGACACGGAATGACTTTTCGCCGCCATGCAGGTAAAGCGACAGGGTGTGGTGGCCGGGCATGTCGTAGCCGAGCGTTTCGTGAACGCTGCGGCCCCATTGCGAAATGGCGATGCCCTCGCCGAGCGAGGCCGCGCGCGCCAGCGTCGCGGTCGATGCGGACAGGGTGCGAAAAACGGAGAAATCGGACGGAGCCGAAGCGGTAGTGCCCATGGAACCGAAATGCTACTGCGATCCGTCCGTGCGCGGCGCTGGCGCATCACCAAAAACCGCAAGAACCGGCAATTTTTTCGGGGCCGTCGGGCCCAGACTGGGCGCCATGGCCCGCGATTTCCGCGATCGCGGACGTCCTGTCCTTTTCGGCCCTGTCGAGTGTCTCAAAGTGAATCTATTCCTGTATTTCCTGACCGTCGTCATCTGGGGCACCACCTGGATCGCCATCAAGCTGCAGCTCGGGGTGGTGGCGATTCCCGTCTCCATTTTCTACCGCTTCGCGCTGGCCGGCCTGGTGTTGTTCTGCGCCTTGGCGCTGACCCGCAGATTGCAGCGCCTGGACCGCCGCGGACACCTGTTGTGCCTGGGCCAGGGGTTGTGCCTGTTCTGCCTGAATTTCCTGTGCTTCTACACCGCCACGCAATGGATTCCGAGCGGTCTGGTGTCGGTGGTGTTCTCGGCCGCGACCCTCTGGAACGCGTTGAATGCGCGGCTGTGGTTCGGCACGCGCATCGCGCCGCGCGTGATGGTCGCCGGCGGGGTCGGCTTTGCCGGCCTGGTGCTGTTGTTCTGGCCCGAGCTGGCGGGGCAGCAGGCCAGTCACGAGACACTGTTGGGTCTGGGCTTCGCGCTGCTGGGCACTTTCTGCTTTTCCACCGGCAACATGCTGTCGTCGCTGCAGCAGCGCGCCGGCATCCGGCCATTGACGGGCAACGCCTACAGCATGTTGTATGGCGCCGGCGTACTGCTGGCGGGTTGCGTGGCGGCTGGCGTGCCGTTCGCTTTCGATGCCTCGACGGCCTACGTCGGCGCCCTGCTCTACCTGGCGATACCGGGCTCGGTGATCGGCTTCACTGCCTATCTGACGCTGGTGGGCCGCATGGGGCCGGCGCGCGCCGCCTATTGCACGGTGCTGTTTCCGGTGGTGGCGTTGAGCGTGTCGACCTTCGCCGAGGGCTACCAATGGACCCCGACCGCCCTGGCGGGACTGGCGCTGGTGATGTTCGGCAACCTGTTGGTTTTCACCCGGTGGTCGCCGTTCGCGCGCCGCGTGGCGGCTTGAGCGCAAGCGCGGCCCTGTGCCTGGCGCCGTTCCTAGGCGCCACGGCGCGACAGCGCGCGCAGCGCGTCGAGCAAGCGGTCGATTTCGGCGTCATGGGTCAGGTAGCTGACCGAGGCGCGCGCGATCTGCGCCAGGCCGCGCGCATGCATGTCCAGCGGCGTGTACGGCACGCCGTTGCTGCCGATGATGATGCCTTGCGCCGCCAGCGCGCGCTGCACGGCGGCGGCATCGTGCCCCGCGAGATTGAACGACACCAGGCCGGAGCGCTCACGACCCTGGTCCAGCACCTCGATGCCGTCGATGGCGGCCAGTTCGCGGCGCAGGGTCCGGGCGATCGTGTCGATGCGGGCGCGGATGGCATCCAGTCCGATGTCCAGGGCCTCGCGCAATGCGTTGGCCAGCCCGCATCGCAAGGCCAGCGAGGCCTCGGCCGATTCGAAACGCGCGGCGTCATCCCGCAGTTGCGGATGGCCGTCGGCGCCCAGGGGCGCCGAATAGGTGTCGACGAAGGTGGGTGTCAGGCGCGGCAGGAAATCGCGCCGCACATAAAGCAGGCCGGTGCCGCGCGGACCGCGCAGCGCCTTGCGGCCGGCGCCGCTCAAGACATCGCAGCCCACGGCGGCAACGTCGATCGGCAACTGTCCGACGGCCTGGGCCGCGTCAATGAAGTACGGCACGCCGGCGGCGCGCGCGACGCGGCCGACGGCGGCGGCCGGATTGATCAGGCCGCCATTGGCCGGCAACCAGGTCAGGGCGATCAGCCGCACCCGTTCGTCCAGCATGCACTGCAAGGCGGCCGGATCGACGCAGCCGCTGTCGTCCGAGGGAATCGTCTCGATGCCGGCGCCTGCCTGTTGCGCCGCCAACCGCATGGCGGCAAGATTGCCGCCCCACTCGTGGCGGCCCACCAGGATGCGGTCGCCGGTGCGCCACGGCCCCAGCGCGGCGAAGGCCGCGCCCCAACCCGGCGAGTTGCCGCCGGTCAGGGCGATCTCATCGGGCTGGGCATTGAGCACGCGCGCGGCCAATTGCCGCGCCTCGCCGGTCTGCGCGCGCGCCGCCACGCCCGCCTCCATCGGCCCCTGTTCGGCTTCGCGCCGCAGATGGGCCTGGATCGCATCGAGCGTGGCCGCGGACGGCAGCGAGGCGCCGGCATGGTTGAAGTGGACGGTGGTGCGGGCGCCGGGCGTGGCTGCGCGCAAGGTCTCGAGACGGTCGGGAGTCAGGACGGCGGCGGACATGGTGGTTCCAGGAAAGACGCGCCGGGCACCTGCCCGGCGCCGGGACATCAGGCGGGCGTGAGGGCGACGACCGCCTCCACTTCCACCGCCACGCCCTGCGGCAGCGAGGCCACGCCGACGGCGCTGCGCGCATGGCGGCCGGCGTCGCCGAACACTTCCACCATCAGGTCCGAAGCGCCATTGGCGACCGCGCTCTGGCGGTTGAAGTCCGGGGTGCTGGCGACGAACACGCCCAGGCGCACCACCCGCGCCACGCGGTCCAGGCGATCGCCGGTGGCGGCGGCGATCTGCGCCAGGATGCCCAACGCCGACAAGCGCGCGGCCGAGATGCCGTCGGCTTCGGATACCTGGTTGCCAAGCTGGCCCAGGAACGCGGCCTTGCCACCGCTGCGCGAGATCTGGCCGGAGATATACAGCAGGTTGCCCTCCTGGACGAAGGGGACGTAATTGGCGGCGGGCGCAGCCGCGGCTTCCAGCACGAGGCCGAGTTCGGCCACGCGGCCGGAGAGGGTACGGGTCATGGTTGTCACCTGTGAGACGGATGAGGAAAAAAACGACCCCTCATGCTATCGGCGCGGGCCGTGCCTGACCAATCAATTATTGCGAACCACGCATGAGGAAAAGTAATGCGTCAGCCTGCCGCGGCCGCCTCGGCCAGCCATGCCTGGAACGCTTGGGCGGCTGTCCCGGCCTTGCCGCGCGGGCTGACGAACCACCAGCCGATACGCGGATCGTCTAACGCGGTGCCCGGCAGCGCTTCGACCAGGGCTCCGCTGGCCAGTTGCGCGGCGATCAGGCGGTGGCGGCCCATGGCCATGCCCTGTCCCGCCAGCGCCGCTTCCACCACGATGTTGTAGTCGTGCAGGTGGACGGTCTGGGCGCGGCCCAGGTCCAGGCCCTGTTGCCGCGCCCAGGCATCCCATTCGAACGGCAACTGGGCGTGCGAGACCAGCAGGGGGTAGCGCAGCAGGTCGGCCGGCGCGCGCGGCCGGCGCCGGCCTGCCACCAGCGTGGGCGCGCACACTACCGACAGCCGTTCCGGCATCAGGCGCCGCGAGCGCACCCCGGGCCAGTTGCCGCGGCCGTAGCGGACGGCCACGTCCACCTCGCCAGCCGCCACATCGGCCAGGCCGATGGCGGGCAGCAGTTGCAGGTCGATGTCGGGATGGCTGGCGGCGAAGCCAGGCAGGCGCGGCGCCAGCCACCGTGTGGCGAACGAGGCCAGCAGGCCGACCCGCAGCGTGTGGCGCGCGGCCACCGGCGCGCGGATCGCGTCGGTACCCTGGCGTAGCAATTCGAAGGCGGCATGCACCCGCTGGTAATACGCCTGCCCGGCCGGCGTCAGCGCCACCGCGCGGGTGCGGCGCTCGAACAGCGTCACGCCCAGCTCGGCTTCGAGCCGCTGGATATGGTGGCTGATGGCGCTTTGCGTGACGAACAGTTCCTCGCCCGCCAGGCTGAAGCTCAGGCGCCGGGCAGCCGCCTCGAAGGCGCGCAGCGAGACCAGGGCAGGCAGGGAGCGGTTGGAACGCATGGCGCGGGCGGGATGAGGGGGGCTGGGGCCGAGGTAGCCGGCCGGAAGTCCCATTCTCGCAAATCAGGCCCGTTGGTGGAAACGGATCAGTGCTAGCGGGCGGAGATGGGTTTGCTGCGCAGGATTTCGTGGCGCACGACCTGCAATGCCTGCCGGTGCCGGGACTGGTCGGCAGCCACCTCCCAGGTGCTCGCGGCGAGCGGCGAGGCCGGATCGAGCAGTCGGAAGGCCAGGTCCGTCAACAGGTAGGAGGCCGTGGCCTGGGTGTCGCGGAGGGTTTGCGTGGGCCAGCCCGTCAGATTCCCGGTCTCGCATATCCAGATGATCGCCTCCACCGCGTCGGCCTGGCGGGCCCTCATGATGGCGATGTCCGGCAGCGCCTTGGACACATCGCGAACGAGCCAGGGGATGTCCTGCAACAGGCCGAACACGAGTTCAAAGGCGGCTTTTGAATCGATGCGCTGCGTATTCGAAGGGCGGGGCATGGGGGGGCAGGCTGACAACGAGGCTTTACGGTTGAGTCAACGTCAATCGTAAAACCTTTCCACCGTGTATTCGGCTGCCGTCAGCCTGCTCATGGGGTGATCGGGTCCGAGTTCGTGGCTCCGGCTGCCGCCCATGCAAAAGGCCCGCAACCAGGTTGCGGGCCTTTCAGTACTGCATTCTTTGGCTCCCCGAGCTGGGCTCGAACCAGCGACCTGCGGATTAACAGTCCGTCGCTCTACCGACTGAGCTATCGGGGAACAGGTAGAGGGGGCGAATTATGCACAAATTTCGCGGGGAATGCAAAACGGCCCGGTTGGCCACGGGGTTTATGGCGGGGCGCGCCCGGGCGATCCCTTATCATGGCAAGCGAGAAGGCTCGCGACCTCTCACGTTTTCCGGATTTCATACATGTCTTCGTTCGACATCCAATTGTTGCTCACCGCCCTGGTGAGCGTGCTGCTGCTGGTCGCCCTCATCGTCTCGCGCATCCGCATGCACCCGCTGCTGGCGCTCCTGATCGTTTCCATCGGCGTCGGCTTTGCCACCGGCATGGCGCCTACCGCCATCGTCAAGAACCTGACCGATGGCGCGGGCAAGACCCTCGGCGCCGTGGGCGTGGTGATCGCGCTGGGCGCCATGCTCGGCAAGATCCTGGCGGACTCCGGCACCACCGAGCGCCTGGCCAACGCCATCCTGCAACGCACGTCGCCACGCATGATCCCCTGGACCATGACGCTGGTGGCCTTCATCATCGGCATCCCGATGTTCTTCGAGGTAGGCCTGGTGGTGATGCTGCCGCTGATCTTCAGCGTGGCCCGCAAGCTGGAAGGCCAGGAGCGCTTCAAGGGCTCGGCCTATGTGTACGTGGGCGTGCCGGTGATTTCCGCCCTGGCTGCCATGCACGGCATGGTGCCGCCCCATCCGGGGCCGCTGACCGCGATCGCCAGCCTCAAGACCACGGTCGGCCCGACCATGATCTACGGCTTCCTGGCCGCGCTGCCGGCGATGGTCCTGGGCGGTCCGCTGTACGGCGCCTTCATCGCGCCGCGCATGCGCACCCGACCCGACGAGGCCCTGCTCGAGCAGTTCGCCGCCACCCGGGCGGCCGAGGCCGGCCAGCGCCAGCCCAGCGTCGGCCTGGGCGTGCTGGCCGCGCTGCTGCCGGCCCTGCTGATGCTGCTGCACGCCTTGGCGGAGATGCTGTTGCCCAAGGCCTCGCCCCTGATGCATGTGGCGGCTTTCCTGGGCAACCCCATGGTGGCCATGCTGCTGGGCGTGCTGTTCGCCGCCGTGACGTTGGTGCTGATGCGTGGCGGCGATGCCGAGAAGCTGCGCGATGCGCTCGGCAAAAGCCTCAAGCCGATCGCTGGCATCATGCTGATCATCGCCGGCGGCGGCGCCTTCCAGCAGGTGCTGACCAGCGCCAAGGTGGGCGATGCCATCGTCCACTTGACCCAGCAGTTCGCGTTTCCGCCGTTGGTGCTGGGCTGGCTGATCGCCATGCTGCTGTCGGTGTCGACCGGCTCGGCCACGGTCGGCATTGTCGGCGCCGCGGGCCTGCTGGCGCCGCTGGCGGGGGCCGACCCCGCGCTCAACCTGCCGCTGCTGGCGCTGTCGATTGGCTGCGGTTCCCTGTTTTTCAACTACGCCAACCACGCCGGGTTCTGGATGGTGAAGGAATCGTTCGGCATGACCATGGGCGAGGCCACCCGGACGATTTCGGTGGTGCAGTCCATCGTGTCGGTGGCGGGGTTGATCATGGTGCTGCTGTTCAACCTGTTGCCGGCGCTGGGGTGATCGGGCGGGGCGATTTGGCCGGGCTATTGGTTCACTTCACGCGGGGGCCATTTTTTTCGGCGGTGATGGCGGGCCGGCGTCTTCTCGTGCCCCCTGGCGGATCCCCGAGCTGCCGCTTGTAATGGCGCGGATTCCGAAGTCTGTAAGCGTCAGTTCATGCACCGTGATCACCGCACCCGGTTTCGATATGAGCTTGGATTCTTTGACAAACGTCGCAGACGGCTTCCTGGTGACAGTGTTCATATCAATACCTTTTCGTGACAAAGTCGCTAATGGCCTTGGTTCCAGCGCCAACGATTTCCACAACATCATCTCGCTCGAAAAGAGCGCGGTCACTTGAATCCAAGTAAATCACGCCAATCGGGTGCTGTCCGGAGCGATCCAGAACGGGCACCGCAATCGCTGAATAGCGTCCGGGCCCAAGTTTGCGGGCGCGCGCTTCGGTGTAGCCCCATTCGCGCACCAATTCGTTGCGTAGCTGTTCCTCCGTTCCATGTTGGCTGGACATCACCAAGGGTTTTTTGCTTCGGATCGCTCTGCCCGTTATGCCAGTATGGATCGGGAACGTCCGGCCGCCTCGATTCAAAGAATGAAAGTCGAATGCTTGTATCCGTCGCGATTGCGCCAGGAGCAGGCATGAGGCCTTGGCGCGCTGGCGGACGGATTGAGCACGCGTGGGCGGTGGCCGCAGGCGTCGCGGACCAGTCAACACAGATAAAACTGGCGCCGCTGGCTGTCTAGAACGATTCTGGATCGAGGGGAATTGGTGCCGGTGAAAGGAATCGAACCCTCGACCTTCTCATTACAAGTGAGCTGCTCTACCAACTGAGCTACACCGGCTCGGCGTGCCTGGGCACGCGCAGGGACTGCATTGTAATGAAAAAAGGAGATTCTTTCCCGGCCGGGAGCGGTTTGCAGGACGAGGCGGTGCCGCTCATGCGGGGCGGGTGGCGGTGGCGCAGCGCCGCCTGGCTTCCCAGCCATGCAGGCGCTCGGCGCGCAGGGCTTGCCACAGTTCATCGGAGCAGAAATAGCCGCTGATGCCGCTGTGCGGATGGGCCGGCCGCACGCCGAACTGGCGTGGCAGCCGCCAGAAGCAGCGATTCTCGATGGCGGCCTGATCCAGCACCAGCGGTGTGCCCTTCAGGAAGGAAAAGCCGCTGCTGGTTTCGTAGCCGGCCTGCCCCATGCCCCGTGAGAATTCGGTCTGTTCGATGATCACGGCATCGACGCGCGGCGGGCACAGCAGCAGGTGGTAGGTGCGGAACGGGCGGCGCTTGCGGCCCGGGGCCGCGGTTTCGACTTCGATCGGCTGGAAACGGTGCGTCTCCGGTTCCAGCGACTCCATGAGTTCGCGCACGCGCGCGTTGACCACGAACGGTCCGCCATCCCAGCCCACGATCGCCGGCACGCGACCCGCGCCGCGCGGGGTCAGGCGGAGTTGCCGTGGGATCTGCGCGAGGTCGTCGTCCGAAAGATCGTCGAACAGGCAGAGCTTGGCGAGCAATTGGCGGTCTATCTGCGGCACGAATTGCGTCGACACGCCGAGGGACGGCATTCCGATCAGGTACGGCATGGTCTGCGAGGCTCCTGGAGGGCCGGGTTGCGCGGCGCGCGGACGGCCCGGTTCAGGCGTATGAGACGGTATTTTTGCAATAAGTGCAAATGATACGCACTATCGTTTGTGCTTTCAAAGCATCACGATGGTGTCTGGCCCCGGCGCCGATGCCGGGAGGGGGGACGGGTATCGCATCGCGTGGCGCCGCGATGCGA
>NZ_JCBANN010000076.1:0-23473 GCF_059761975.1 Achromobacter sp. 46006 | reverse complement strand
TCCGGAGCGTTCGCTCCGGACTTCCCCGGGCTCAACCTCGTTGCCGCCTGGCGGCGGCTGCCTTCGGTTTCCGCCGGGCGCATCTACACGCCCCGCCATCCCCCACCGACCCCGCCACGCGCTCGCGGTGAGACGTAATGACGGTCGCTGGGGCGGGCGGTGTGCTTGGCATGCTGGTGACCGTCACTGTGAGAGGGAAGGGTCTTGCGGGGCCCGCCGCAAACCGGCCGCGCGGGCGGCCTTTTGCGGCTTACGTGGTGTCTTGCGTCGGGATGATGACGCTTTCTGCTGGGCGCCGCACTGACCCCTCTCGCTGCGATAGCATCAGCAGGCCTGATCTAAACGACGATCAGGTTTTTAATGCCTTAAACACAAAAATACTGACACTCCCTCGCGTGTGGAAAAGGTCCATCCGACGCGATTGCGTGGCTGCCAGCACCACGACTGTTGTCGGCGGCGCACGCGCTCGTCACGCGCAAGCCAGCCCCCACCGCGCCGCCATTACCCCCTCCCCCTTCGGAGAGGAACCACCAGAAAACCGCTCGCCACCAGCGCGCAGCGCACCCGCCTCACTTTCAGATGCACAGACGCCCATCGTGGCCGTCCGCCCGCCCGAGGGGCGACCTACGAAGCTCGATCCCGCAGCACCCCACCCCCAACCGCCCCAACGGCACCCGCCCGCCGCACATCAAGCCCGTCCCCAGAATTCAACCCCCACGTTTCCCCCATTTGCGATCCTCCCATTCCAGGTATATATTTCAAGCCTAAACTATCAAGGCCTAAAAATAGCAGCGACCCGCCCCAGCTTCCGGGCCGCACTTCTTGGAGCGTTACGGCAATGAAAATCGTATGCATTGGTGGTGGTCCCGCCGGTCTGTATTTCGGTCTGCTCATGAAGCTGCAAGACCCGGCCAACGAAGTCACGGTGATCGAGCGCAACCGCCCCTACGACACCTTCGGCTGGGGCGTGGTGTTCTCGGATGCCACCATGCAGAACCTGCGCGAAGCCGATCCGGTTTCCGCCCAGACCATCGGTGACGCCTTCAATCACTGGGACGACATCGACATCCACTTCAAGGGGCGCAGCATCCGCAGCGGCGGCCACGGCTTCATCGGCATCGGCCGCAAGAAGCTGCTCAACATCCTGCAGGCACGCTGCGAAGACGTCGGCGTGAAACTGGTGTTCGAGAACTTCGTCCAGGATGACCAGGCCATCGCCCGCGAATACGACGCCGACCTGGTCATCGCCTCCGACGGCATCAACAGCCAGATCCGCACCCGCTACGCCGACACCTTCCATCCCGACATCGACCAGCGCCGCTGCCGCTTCGTCTGGCTTGGCACCAAGAAGGTCTTCGACGCCTTCACCTTCGCCTTCGTCCAGACCGAGCACGGCTGGTTCCAGGCCCACGCCTACCGCTACGAAGACGGCATGTCGACCTTCATCGTCGAGACGCCGGAGGAAACCTGGCAGGCCGCCGGCATCGAGCAGATGAGCCAGGAAGACGGCATCGCGTATTGCGAGAAACTGTTCGCGCCGTGGCTGGACGGCAATGCGCTGGTCAGCAATGCCTCGCACTTGCGCGGCTCGGCCATCTGGATCCGCTTCCCGCGCGTCATCTGCAACACATGGGTCCACTGGAACCAGCTCGACACCGCGCGCGGCAAGCGCGCCGTGCCGGTGGTGCTGATGGGCGATGCGGCCCACACCGCGCACTTCTCCATCGGTTCGGGCACCAAGCTGGCGCTGGAAGACGCGATCGAACTGGCGCGCTGCCTGAGTGGCGCCGAAGGCAGCGTCGAGCGCGGCCTGAAGCATTACGAGGAAGTGCGCAGCGTCGAAGTGCTGAAGATCCAGAACGCCGCCCGCAACTCCACCGAGTGGTTCGAGAACGTGGCGCGCTACGCCGAACTCGAACCCGAACAATTCGCCTATTCGCTGTTGACCCGTTCGCAGCGCATTTCGCACGAAAACCTGCGGCTGCGCGACCCGGCCTGGCTGGAAGGCTTCGAGCGCTGGATCGCCGAGCACGCCGGCGCGCAGGCGCCGGCCGGCCAGCGGCCGCCGCTGCCCATGCTGACGCCGTACCAGGCGCGCGGCGTCAAGCTCAAGAACCGCATCCTGGTGTCACCGATGGCCATGTATTCCTGCACCGACGGCGTGCCGGGCGACTTCCACCTGGTGCACCTGGGCGCCCGCGCCATGGGCGGCGCCGGGCTGGTGATGGTGGAAATGACCTGCGTCTCGCCCGACGGCCGCATCACCCCGGGGTGCCCGGGCCTGTGGAACGACGAACAGCAGCAGGCCTTTGCCCGTATCGTCGGCTTCGTGCACGGCAACAGCGACGCCCGCATCGGCGTGCAGTTGGGCCATGCCGGCCGCAAGGGCTCGACGCAGCTGGGCTGGCAGAAGATCGACCATCCGCTGCCCGAAGGCAACTGGCCGTTGCTGTCGGCCTCGGCCCTGCCGTACATCGAGGGCGTGTCGCAGACGCCGCGCGCCATGACGCGCGCCGACATGGACGACGTGCGCGACAACTTCGTGGCCGCGGCCCGCCGCGCCCAGGCCGCCGGCTTCGACTGGCTCGAACTGCACTGCGCCCACGGCTATCTGCTGTCCAGCTTCATCTCGCCGCTGACCAACCATCGCGACGACGAATACGGCGGCAGCCTGGAAAACCGCCTGCGCTTCCCGCTGGAAGTGTTCCGCGCGGTGCGCGCCGTCTGGCCCGAGGACAAGCCGATGTCAGTGCGGATCTCGGCCAGCGACTGGGTCGAGGGCGGCATCACGCCCGACGACGCGGTCGAGATCGCGCGCCACTTCAAGGCCGCCGGTGCCGACATGATCGACTGCTCGTCGGGCCAGGTCAGCAAGGAAGAAAAGCCGGTCTACGGCCGCATGTTCCAGACGCCGTTCGCCGATCGCGTGCGCAACGAGGCCGGCATTCCCACCATTGCGGTGGGCGCCATCTTCGAGGCCGACCACGCCAATGCCATCATCGCCTCGGGCCGCGCCGACCTCTGCGCGCTGGCCCGTCCCCACCTGGCGGATGCGTCCTGGACGCTGCGCGAAGCGGCGCGGGTGGGCTATCGTGACGTGGCCTGGCCGAGCCAGTATTTCGCCGGCAAGCGCCAGTTGGAAACCAACTTCGAACGCGCCGCCGCCATGGCGCAACTGGACATCAAATGAGCACGTCCTCCCTTCCCCTGGCCGGCCGCCATGCGCTGGTGACGGGCGGCGCCCGTGGCATCGGCCTGGCCAGCGCCCGCGCCCTGCTGGAACGCGGCGCGCGGGTCACGCTGCTGGGCCGCGACGGCGGCGCGCTGGAGGCGGCCGTGGACGGCCTGGCCAGCCTGGGCCAGGTGCAGGCGGTCAGCGCCGACATCGCCGACGAGGCCTCGGTGCGCCAGGCCTTCGCCCAGGCCGAGGCCGAACTGGGCCCGGTACTGGTGCTGGTCAACAACGCCGGCCAGGCCGTCAGCCAGCGCTTTGACCGCACCGACGCCGCGCTGTGGCAGTCGATGCTGGCTGTCAACCTGACCGGAACCTTCCACTGCATCCAGGCGGCTCTGCCCGGCATGCTGGCCGCGCAATGGGGCCGCGTCATCAATGTGGCCAGTACCGCGGGCCTGATCGGCTATGCCTACGTCAGCGCCTACTGCGCGGCCAAGCATGGCGTGATCGGCCTGACCCGCTCGCTGGCGCTGGAAACGGCGCAGAAGGGCGTCACCGTCAACGCTGTCTGCCCGGGCTACACCGAGACCGACATCGTGCGCGGCGCGGTCGCCAATATCGTCGAGAAGACCGGCATGACGCCGGACGCCGCCCGCGCCAAGCTGGCCGAGCGCAACCCGCAGGGCCGCCTGGTGCAGCCCGAGGAAGTGGCCGAGACGGTCGCCTGGCTGGCGCTGCCGGCCTCGTCGTCCATCAACGGCCAGGCCATCGCCGTCGACGGCGGCGAAGTGATGACCGGCTGAGCCGGCGCCCACCCCACGATTCCAGAACGGAGACACCATGAGCACGCAGCCCGAAGAGCACACCATGAAGCACCACAAGCGCCCGCTGGCCGGCTACCAGGCCCGGACGTTCCTGTGGCAGGTGTCGGCCGACGGCAAGGTCGCCACCATCACGCTCAACCGCCCCGAGCGCAAGAACCCGCTGACCTTCGATTCCTACGCCGAACTGCGCGATCTGTTCCGCGCGCTGGTGTACGCAACCGACATCAAGGTGGTGGTGGTGACGGGCGCCGGCGGCAACTTCTGCTCGGGCGGCGACGTGCATGAAATCATCGGGCCGCTGACGAAGATGAGCATGCCCGAATTGCTGGACTTCACCCGCATGACGGGCGATCTGGTCAAGGCCATGCGCGCCTGCCCGCAGCCGATCGTGGCGGCGGTGGACGGCGTCTGCGCCGGCGCCGGCGCGATGGTGGCGCTGGCCTCCGACATGCGCCTGGGCACGCCGGCCGCGCGCACCGCCTTCCTGTTCACGCGGGTGGGCCTGGCGGGGGCCGACATGGGCGCCTGCACGCTGCTGCCGCGCATGATCGGCCAAGGCCGCGCCTCCGAACTGCTGTACACCGGCCGCGCCATGACCGCCGAGGAAGGCGCAAGCTGGGGTTTCTTCAACGCGCTGCACGAGTCGGACGCCCTGATGGACGCGGCGGCCAAGCTGGCCGCGCAACTGGCCGCGGGCCCCACCTTCGCCCACGGCGTGACCAAGAAACTGCTGCACCAGGAATGGAACATGGGCGTGGACGAGGCCATCGAGGCCGAGGCCGAGGCCCAGGCCATCTGCATGCAGACGCGCGATTTCCACCGCGCCTACGAGGCCTTCGTGGCCAAACAGAAGCCGGTCTTCGAGGGGAACTGATGATGCGCGACGCAAGCTGGCTGGACTGGCCCTTTTTCGACGACGCCCACCGCAAGCTGGCGCACGAGGTGGATGGCTGGTGCGAAAGCGCCCTGGGAGACGTCGACCACCACGACGCCGACGCGGCCTGCCGCAAGCTGGTCAAGGCCATGGGCCAGGCCGGCTGGCTGCGTTACGCGGTCGCCGGCGGCCCTGGCGGCGCCTGGGGCGGCGCGCTGCCCGAGGTCGATTCGCGTTCGGTCTGCATCCTGCGCGAGACCTTCGCGCGCCACGAGGGCCTGGCGGACTTCGCCTTCGCCATGCAGGGCCTGGGCAGCGGCGCGATCTCGCTGATGGGTTCGGATGCGCTGCGCCAGCGCTACCTGCCGCGCGTGGCCAGCGGCGAGGCCATCGCGGCGTTCGCGCTGTCGGAGCCGGATGCCGGCTCGGACGTGGCCGCGCTGGCCTGCGAGGCCCGGCTGGACGGCGACCACTACGTGCTCAATGGCGCCAAGACCTGGATTTCCAACGGCGGCATCGCCGACTTCTATTGCGTGTTCGCCCGCACCGGCGAGGCGCCGGGCGCGCGCGGCATCAGCGCCTTCGTGGTGGATGCCGACACCCCGGGCTTCGAGATCTCGGAGCGCATCGAGCTGATCGCGCCGCACCCGCTGGCCACCATCACCTTCGACAACTGCCGCATCCCGATGTCGCAGCGGCTGGGCGAGGCGGGGCAGGGCTTCAAGCTGGCGATGATGACGCTGGATATCTTCCGTGCTTCGGTGGCGGCCGCCGCGCTGGGCTTTGCGCGCCGCGCGCTGGACGAAGGCCTGGCGCGCGCCAGGTCGCGCCGCATGTTCGGCCAGACCCTGGCCGACCTGCAACTGACGCAGGCGGCGCTGGGCGACATGGCCACGGCCATCGACGCCTCGGCGCTGCTGACCTATCGCGCCGCGTGGATGCGCGACGTGCAGAAACAACGCACCACGCGCGAGGCGGCCATGGCCAAGATGACGGCCACCGAATCGGCGCAGAGCGTGATCGACCGCGCGCTGCAGATGTTCGGCGGCGCGGGCGTGGTGTCGGGGATGCCGGTGGAGAAGCTTTACAGGGAAATCAGAGCGCTGCGTATTTACGAAGGCGCCACCGAAGTGCAGAAGTTGATCATCGCCCGGGAACTGCTGAAAGCCTGAAGAAACCATCGAGTTTCCGCTTTCGGCAGTCAACTACACCGCATCAGCAAGGGGAATTGCATGGAAGTATCCGCCCACATCGACACTTTCGCCCGGGATAACCTGCCCCCGGGCGAACAATGGCCCGAGTTCCTGCTGGACGGCCCCGACGTGGCCTATCCCAAGCGCTTCAATTGCGCGGTTGAGCTGGTGGACGCCCTGGTCGACCGTGGCCACGGCGAGCGCGTCGCGCTGCGCTGGGCGCAGGACGGCAAGCCGGCCACCATGACCTACCGCGAACTGGCGGCGCTGACCAACCGCATCGCGCGCGTGCTGGTCGAGGACATGAAGCTGGTGCCGGGCAACCGCCTGCTGCTGCGCGGCCCCAACAACCCGATGATGGCGGCGTCCTGGCTGGCCGCCATTAAGGCGGGCCTGGTGACGGTGCCGACCATGCCGCTGCTGCGCGCCAAGGAACTCAAGCAGATCATCGACAAGGCGCAGATCCAGGCGGTGCTGTGCGATGTGCGCCTGAAGGAAGAAGCGCAATTCTGCGCCCAGCCGGGTCATGAGCAGCATTGTCCGGGCCTGACGCGGATCGTGTATTTCAACGATGCGGCATCCGATTCGCTGGACACCCTGGCGGCGGCCAAGCCGGATGATTTCACGGCCTGCGATACCGCCGCCGATGACGTCTGCCTGATCGCCTTCACCAGCGGCACCACCGGCGCGCCCAAGGGCTGCATGCACTTCCACCGCGATGTGCTGGCGATGTGCGACCTGTTCCCCAAGCACGTCATCAAGCCGGGCCCGAACGACATTTTCTGCGGCACGCCGCCGCTGGCGTTCACCTTCGGCCTGGGCGGGCTGCTGTGCTTTCCGCTGCGGGTCGGCGCCAGCACCGTGCTGGCCGAGCGCCTGACGCCGGAAAGCCTGTTGCAGTTGATCCAGGACTTTCGCGCCACCATCGTCTTCACCGCGCCGACGTTCTACCGGCAGATGGCGGCGCTGGTGGGCAAGTTCGACCTGTCTTCGCTCAAGAAGAGCGTGTCGGCCGGCGAGGCGCTGCCCGATGCCACGCGCCAATTGTGGAAGGAGGCGACCGGCATCGAGATGATCGATGGCATTGGCGGCACCGAGATGATCCATGTGTTCGTTTCCAGCCCGCCGGAGTCGGTGCGCCGGGGCGCGATCGGCCGCGTGGTGCCGGGCTACATCGCCCGGATCGTGGACGATGACATGAATCCGGTGCCCAACGGCACTGTCGGACGCCTGGCGATCAAGGGGCCGACGGGCTGCCGCTATCTGGCCGACGAGCGCCAGCGCCGCTTCGTGCAGCAGGGCTGGAACCTGCCTGGCGATACGTTCGTGCAGGACGATGACGGCTACCTGTTCTACCAGGCGCGCAACGACGACATGATCGTTTCGGCCGGCTATAACATCGCCGGTCCGGAGGTCGAGGATGCCTTGTTGCGCCACGAGGCGGTGGCCGAGTGCGGTGTGGTGGGCGCGCCGGACGAAGAGCGCGGCCAGTTGGTCAAGGCCTTCGTGGTGCTCAAGCCGGGCTTTGCGCCGAGCGAGGCGTTGGTGGCGACGTTGCAGCAGTTCGTCAAGGCCAGCATCGCGCCCTACAAGTATCCCCGCGCCATCGAGTTCGTCACCGCGCTGCCGCGTACCGAGACGGGCAAGTTGCAGCGTTTTGCGCTGCGCAAGATGGCGTGATTCTTTTGCATTGAGGAAATTCCATGGCAGCCCCTTTCATCAGCCAGGTCGAAGTCCGATTCCGCCATTGCGATCCGGCGGGCATCGTTTTCTATCCGCGCTATTTCGAGATGATCAATGACTTTGTCGAGGAGTGGTTCGACAAGGGCATGGGGCTGCCATTCCACGCGCTGCACGTGGAGCGTCACATCGGCACGCCGATGGCGTCGGTGACTTGCGATTTCAGCGCGCCGAGCCGCTGGCACGAGAAGCTGCGGCAGACGCTGCAGGTGCAGCGCATCGGCGGGGCGTCGTTCAAGGCGCTGGTGCGGTTCGAGGGGCCGGACGGGCAGTTGCGGCTGTCGGCGACGCTGACGATCGTGACGGTTGACCTGCGCACGATGAAGTCGATGCCGTTGCCGGCGGATCTGCGCGCGCGCATGCAGGACTATCTGGTTGCCGCCGAGTGAATCCGGCGGGGGCCACCCTGGTGTTTGTTTTTTGATAATAGGATGAGACGTTATGAAGATTCTGCAACCGCCGGATTGGATGGCGCCGCGGGGCTATTCGAATGGGATCCTGACCGAGATGACGGTGGGGAGCAAGCTGGTGTTCGTGGGCGGGCAGGTTGGCTGGAACGGGCAGCAGCAGTTCGAGTCGGATGATCTGGCCGATCAGGTGCGGCAGACGTTGGCCAACATCGTGGCGATTCTCGCCGAGGGTGGGGCCAGGCCTGAGCATATCGTGCGGATGACGTGGTATGTGACGGACAAGGATGCCTATGTGGCGGCTTATCCGGAAATCGGCAAGCACTATCGTGAATTGATCGGGAGGCATTTTCCGGCGATGACGGCGGTGGAGGTGGCGGATCTGGTGGAGGATCGGGCCAAGGTGGAGATTGAAGTTACGGCGGTGGTGCCGGCTTGACGGTGGGCCGGCCTTGACGTGTTGATGCGCGGCGAGGTGGGTTCTTGAGCCGCGGGTGAGGGGGCAGGCGGGGGGATGGCGGGGCTACGATTGCGGTCCGGAGCCTTCGCTCCGGACTGCCCCTTCGTCATCCTCGTCCCCGCCTGCGGCGACTCCTTCGGATTCCCTCGGGCGCATCTACACGCCCCGCCATCCCCCCGCCTGCCCCCTCACCCGCTCACGATAAGAATTAATGGCGGGTGCTGGGGCGATTGAGGTTCTTGGCGTTTTGATGGTCGGCAACGCGGGTTCAGAGCGATTTGCGGGGCCCGCTTCAAGGCGGCCGCGCGGGCGGCCTTTTGAAGCTTACGTGGTGTCTTGCGGGGGCGGATGACGCTGCGCGCTTGCGGGGTGATTTATCACATATGTAGTGGTTTTACTACGTTAGTGATTCTGTGCCCTTGGCTGCGGGGTTGGCGCATGGCGCCAGGTGGCTGGCTATTTGCCGGCCTGGAAGGTTTCGCGCGGGAGTTCGCCGAAGCGGTCGCGGTAGTACTCGGAGAAGCGGCCCAGGTGGCTGATGCCTACGGAGACGGCCACCTCGGTCACGCTTTCGCAGGCGCCTTGCTGCAGCTTTTCGCGGGCGGCGTCCAGGCGCAGGACGCGTAGCGCCTGCATGGGGGTGGTCTCGCGGTGTTGCTGGAACAGGCGGGTGAGGACGCTGGGGCTGGCGCCGGCGCCGCGGGCGATGTCGGTCAGGGTCAGGGGGGCGGCCAGGTGGGCGCGCATGTAGGCTTCGGCCTGGGCGACGCGGCGCGGCAGGGCGGGGGGCAGGCCGGCGTGGCGTTGCCAGGTGTTGGGCTGGTTGTAGAGCAGGTGCAGGACGAGCGTGTCTTCCAGGTGCTCCAGCCAGGCGGCGGGCGGTCTCGGCGCGCCGTCGTCCAGGGTGGGGAGCAGGTGGATCAGGCTGGTCATCATGCTGCGCCAGGCGGCGCCGACGGGGGTGTCCAGGCGTAGCGCGGGGCTGAAGTCCAGGGGGCGGGCGGCGGCGTCGCCGAAGATGCGGTGGCCGATGGCTTCGAGCTTGCCGCGCGGGATCTTCAGCAGCAGTTGCTCGCAGCCGGCTTCCCAGTGCAGTTTCAGGGCGCGGTTGGGGGCGATGACGGCGGCGCAGTCGGGGTGGGCGTCGACGCAGTCGCTGCCGCATTCGATGCGGGCACGGCCGCGCAGCGGCACCTGCACCAGCATGAAGTCCTGCAGGCGGTCGGGTTCGATGTGGACTTCGGCGCCGTAGCGCAGGGTACAGACGCTCAGGGCGCCGAAGCGGGCGCGGTTCAGCTCGGCGTCGACGCGGCCGCCTTTCCAGGTCAGGCGGTGGTCCTTGAGCGCCTCGGAGACGCGTTCGCGCGTTTCGGCGGGCTGGGTGGAACTGAAGACGCGCTGTTTGAGCAATGGCGCCAGCTCGATGCGGGACCAGCCGTGCATGGATGCCTCCGGGACGGGAACGCTCCCGTATCGCCGTCGAGCGTAATGCAATCGTCAAGCCTTGGGAATTAAGTGAATCCCGGATATTCCTGGTTCGATTCGGATAGAGCCGCGCGCCCGGCCGCCCTAAGCTGGGGGTTGTTGGAAGGCGGCGCCGTGGCGCGTAAGCTGGCAATTTTCATCGTTGGCGGGGTGTACCGACGGCAGACGGATTCTGTCAGCATTGCGCCGGCGGCGCCGGCGGACACGAACGGGGTGGTTCATGAACGGAAAACAATGGCGTTTGCGCGCGTTGGCGGCGCTGGTCTCGGTGGGCTGTATCACGGCCGCGGCGGGGGCGTCGGCGGCCGACCGGATCAAGGTCGGCCTGCTGACCACGTTGTCGGGCCCAGGCGCGGCGCTGGGCAACGAGATCCGCGACGGCTTCAATCTGGCACTGCAGCATACCGGCGGCAAGCTGGGCGGGCTGCCGGCCGAGGTGGTGGCGGCCGATGACCAGCAGAAGGCCGATGCCGGACGCCAGGCGGTCGAGCGGCTGCTCAAGCGCGACAAGGTCGATGTCATGACCGGCATCGTGTTCTCGAACGTGCTGCTTCCGGTGATGCCGGCGATCCTGCAGTCGGGCACCATCTATCTCAGCACCAATACCGGGCCGGAGAATTATGCCGGCGCCGGCTGCAATCCGAATTTCTTCGCGGTGGCCTGGCAGAACGAGGACATCCCGGCGGCGATGGGCAAGTATGCCGCCGATCAGGGCTTCAAGCGGGTGGCGCTGATCGCGCCGGATTATCCGGGCGGGCGCGAATCGCTCAACGGCTTCAAGCGCCTGTACAAGGGCGGGCTGTCCGAGGAAATCTATACCCAGCTCGGCCAGCTCGACTACGGCGTCGAGATCACGCGGCTGCGCGCCAGCAAGCCCGACGCGGTGTTCTTCTTCCTGCCGGGCGGCATGGGCGTGAACTTCATCAAGCAGTTCAACGGCGCCGGCCTGGGCAAGGAGATCGCGCTGCTGGCGCCGGGCTTCTCGGGCGACGAGGACACCATCGCGGCGGTGGGCGCGCCCATCGAGGGTCTGCACAACTCGTCGCAATGGGCCGCCGACCTGGACAACCCGGCCAACCGCAAGTTCGTCGAGGACTTCAGGAAGACCTACAACCGCACGCCCACGCTGTATGCCTCGCAGGGCTACGACGCCGCCATGCTGCTGGACAGCGCGGTCAGGCAGACTGGCGGCAAGCTGGGCGCCGATGCCTTGCGCCCGGCGCTGCGGCGCGCCGATTTCAAGTCGGTGCGCGGCGATTTCAAGTTCAATCGCAATCAGTATCCGATCCAGAACTACTACCTGCGCACCATCACCAAGGGTGCGGACGGCAAGCTGGCCAACAAGCTGGCGGGCACACTGTTGACGCAATATCACGATCCGTTCGCCGCCGCGTGCCAGATGAAATAGGCCTGGCGGCGCCAGTATCAAGGAGAGACGTATGACCGCAACCATCACGACGCGCGAGGTGACCATCGCCTCGCACGACGGCAAATCATTCAGCGCCTACCTGGCCGTGCCCGCCTCGGGCCACGGGCCGGGGCTGGTGCTGTGCCAGGAGATCTTCGGCATCAATGACTTCATGCGGCGCACCGCGCAGGCGCTGGCCGAGGAAGGCTACGTGGTGCTGGCGCCGGACCTGTTCTGGCGCCAGCAGCCCGGCATCCAGTTGACCGATGGCCCGGCCGACATGCCGCGCGCCTTCGAGCTGTACCAGCGTTTCGATGTCGATCTGGGCGTCAAGGATGTCGCCTCGACCCTGGACGCGCTGCGGGCACTGCCCGAGCAGGAAGGCGGCGCCGGCGTGCTGGGCTACTGCCTGGGCGGCAAGCTGGCCTATCTGGCCGCCTGCCGCACCGATGCCGACGTGGCCATAGGCTACTACGGCGTGGGCATCGAGGACAGCCTGGAAGAAGCCGCCAACCTGCGCGGCCGGCTGGTGCTGCACATCGCCGAGCAGGACGGCTTCTGTCCGCCGCCGGCGCGCCAGCGCATCCTGGAGGCGCTGGGCGGCAAGGCCAACGTCGAGCTGTACGTGTACCCCGGCATGGACCACGCCTTTGCCCGCACCGGCGGCGCGCACTACGACAAGCCGTCGGCGCTGATGGCGCATCAGCGCAGCATGGCCGCGCTGCAACGCGTGATCGGCCCGCAGTTCGACTATTCGGCCCTGTGGGACAAGCACTGCGAATACGAATTCGGCACGCGCGATGTGGCCGCGACCATGGCCACGATGGTGGCCGAGCCCTACGTCAACCACATCCCCACCATGACCGGTGGCGTGGGCTACCGCGAGCTGTCGCGCTTCTACCAGCACCACTTCGTCAACAGCAATCCGCCCGACACCAGACTGGTGCCGCTGTCGCGCACCGTGGGCGCGACCCAGATCGTCGACGAGCTGCTGTTCTGCTTCACCCACACTACCGAGATCGACTGGCTGCTGCCCGGCGTTGCGCCCACCGGCAAATACGTCGAGATTCCGCTGGTGGCCATCGTCAAGTTCCGCGGCGACAAGCTCTGCCACGAACACATCTATTGGGACCAGGCCAGCGTGCTGGTGCAGATCGGCGTGCTCGATCCCAAGGGGCTGCCGGTGGCCGGCCGCGAGACCGCGCAGAAGCTGCTGGACGAGACTCTGCCTTCCAATACCTTGATGGCGCGCTGGAAAGACAGCGAGAACAAGTAGGAGACCGGCATGCCGTATAGCGATCAACAATTGGGCGAGATGGTGCGCGGCGACAGCGTGCACCGCGCCCTGTACACCGACCCGGCGATCTTCGAGCTGGAGATGCAGCGCATCTATGGCCGCGCCTGGGTCTACGTCGGCCACGTAAGCCAGGTACCCAAGACCGGCGACTACCACACCACGCGCCTGGGTGACCAGGACGTGCTGATGGTGCGCGCCAGCGACGGCCGCGTGCACGTGCTCTACAACCGCTGCCCGCACAAGGGCGCCAAGGTGGTGGCGGACGGCGACGGCTGCGTCGGCAAGTTCTTCCGCTGCCCGTACCACGCCTGGACCTTCAAGCTGGACGGCAGCCACCTCGGCGTGCCGCTCAAGCAGGGATTGGAGGGCACCTCGTACGATCCGACCGACCCCAGCTTCTCGATGCGGCGCCTGCCGCGCGTGGAAAGCTATCGTGGCTTCGTCTTCGCCAGCCAGGCCCGCGACGGCCAGGGCCTGGAGGAATTCCTGGGCGGCGTGCGTTCGTCCATCGACAATCTGTGCGACCGTTCGCCGGTGGGCGAGGTGGAAGTGGCCGGCGGCATCTTCCGCGTGATGCAGCGTTCCAACTGGAAGGTGTTCTACGAGAACCTGCACGACACCATGCATGCCCGCGTGACGCACGAATCGTCCTTCGCCGCCGCGCGCGACGAGGCCAAGGAAATCGGCGAGATGCCGTTCGAGCTGCACATCATGGACGGCAACGGCGAGCCCTACGAATTCTGGGAAAAGCTGGAGCTGCGCGCCTACGAAAACGGCCACGGCTACATGGAAGGCATCTTCAACCCGGGCGCGGCCGAGCGCGACCCGGTGTCGCGCGCGCACTTCGAGGCGTTGACCGCCGCCTACGGCGCCGACCGCGCCCGCGAGATCCTCGGCATGAACCGCCACAACACCGTCATCTACGGCAGCGGCTCGCCGCATACGGTGTTCCAGCAGTTTCGCGTGATCCGGCCGATCGCCGTCGACCGCACCCTGATCGAGATCCAGACGTTCCGTTGCAAGGGAGCGCCGGACGGCGTGTTCAAGCGCGCCATGCTGTACGCCAACGTGATCAATTCGCCGTCGTCCAACGTCATGCCGGACGACATCGAACTCTACAACCGCTGCCAGGAAGGCAACGCCACCCGCGGCGGCGAATGGGTCAGCATGCACCGCTACCACGGCACCGACCGCAGCGACGCCGACGGCATGGTGTCGGTCAACGGCACCAGCGAGCTGCCGATGCGCAACCAGTTCCGCGCCTGGAAGCTCTATATGGAGGCCGGTCCCGTGGCGTCCGCCCATGGCCAAGGAGAAGGCGCATGCTGCTAGACCTGGAATTCGACGTATCCACCGCCGACCTGGCGCCAGCCGAGGTGCCGGCCGAGGCCTATCACCGCATCGCCCAGTTCCTGTACCGCGAGGCGCGGCTGCTGGACGAGCGCCGCTACGACGATTGGCAGGCGCTGTGGACCGACGACGGCATGTACTGGATGCCGCGCGAGCCGGGCCAGGCCAGCCCCTACGATCACATCTCGCTGTTCTGGGAAGACCGCATGCTGCGCGACGTGCGCATCCGCCGGCTGCAACATCCACGCAACTGGTCGCAGCAGCCGCCCACGCGCAGCGCGCGACTGGTGGGCGGGGTACAGATCGAGGGCGTGGATGCTGGCGGCAACCTGGTGGTGCATTCGGCGTTCCAGATGACCGAGTGGCGCAAGCGCCAGCCGCGCCAATTGGCGGGCCGCTACACCCACAAACTGGCGGCTGCCGGCGACAGTTGGCGCATCCGCATGAAGCGCGTCGATCTGGTCAATTGCGACGATGCGCATGACGTGTTCGAGGTGTTTGTGTGAGTACGAGCGATACCGCGGTGCTGGCGCTGCATTACCAGAACGACGTGCTGCATCCCGAAGGCAAGATCCGGGTCGGGCTGGACGCCGACGGCGCGGTGCGCCAGCGCGTGCTGCGCGGCGCCGCGGCCTTGCTCGACGGCGCGCGTGGCCACGGCCTGCCGATCGTGCATGTGCGCATCGCCTTCCGTCCCGACTATGCCGACCTGTTGCCCAACTGCGCGATCTTCCGCAACGTTGCCAGCATCGGCGCGGTGGCCGAAGGCCAGTGGGGCAGCGCCTTCTACGAGGGCCTGCAGCCGCTGGCGGGCAGCACGCGCGAGTTCGTGGTCAAGCACACCCGCATCAGTGCCTTCTACGGCACGCCGCTGGAAGAGACGCTGCGGCTGCTGGGCGCGCGCCGCCTGGTGGTGGCGGGCGTCGCGACCCATTCGGTGGTCGAGGGCACCGTGCGGCACGCCGCCGATATCGGCTTCAATGTCATGGTGGCCGAAGACGCCTGCGCCTCGGCCGATCCGGCGGTACACGATGCCTCGCTGGCCAGCATGCGCCTGATCGCGCAGACCGGCTCGGTGGCGCAGGCGGTAAGCTGGGCGGCCACCTCCCACTGATCGAGGACCCCCAATGGATTTATCAGGCTTTCCCGGCTTGGCCGGCAAGACCGCTATCGTCACCGGCAGTACGCAGGGGCTGGGCGCGGATATCGCCCGCGGGCTGGCGGCGGCCGGCGCCAATGTGGTGCTGGTGGGGCGCAACGCCCAGGCCGGACAGGCGCTGGCCGGCGAAATCGGCGCGGCGGCGCTGTTCCACGAAACCGACATCGGCCGCGATGAGCAGATCCGGCAATGCCTGGACGCGGCGCTGGCGCACTTTGGCCGTGTCGAATTCCTGGTGAACAACGCCTGCCAGTACAACGATCGCGGGCTGGCTTCCAGCCGCGAGGAATGGCACGCCACGCTCGACACCAACCTGGTGTCGGCCGCCATCTTCACGCAGATGGCGGCGCCGCTGCTGCCGCGCGGCGGGGTGGTGGTCAACCTGGGCAGTACCGGCGGCAAGTTCGGCGCCGCGGGGCGGGCGCTGTATCCGGCGTCCAAGGCGGCCTTGCTGCAGATCACCAAGAACTTCGCGGTGGAACTGGCTCCGGCCGGCATCCGCGTGCTGGCGGTGTCGCCGGCCTGGACCTGGTCGCCGTCGGTAGAACAACTGGCGGGCGGCTCGCGCGAGGCCGCCGATGCCGTGGGCGCGCACTTCCATCCACTGGGCCGGGTCGGCTCTGGCGAGGAGATCGCGGCGGCGGTGTGCTTCGCCTGCTCGGACGCGGCGTCCTGGATGACCGGGGTGGATATCCCGGTGGATGGCGGGTTTTCGATCCTGGGGCCGGACCGCGGGTTTTCGCCGCGCGCCTGGTTCGCGCAGTTGGCGCCCTGAGAGGGGAGCTGCCGGCGCATGGCGGGCACGCCCGGCGCGGTATGCGGTTGCGATGCGGCCGGCGCGCCGATGCAGGCGGCTGCGGGGAACGCCCCGGCGGCCGCCTGGGGCACGTCAGCGGATGACGATCTCGCCTTCTTCGAGCGCGGCCTTGCCGCCGATCTGGTCTTCCAGGAATTCCTGTATCCGGTTGCCGACCTGGATCTTGGTGCCGCCGCAGAAGCGCCGCGCGGCGATGATGGTGGCGGTATGCAGCGGCTGCAAGTCGCGGAGCAACTGGGCCTCTTCCTCGTCCAGTTCGATCAGGTCGCGGCCCAGTTTGGTGTGGGTGTTGCGGGCGCGCTCGACCACGTCGCCGGCGGCCCGGCCGGGGTTGGCGTGCAGGAACAGCAGCAACTGTTCCAGCTTGGCCTTTTCCTCGTTCATCTTCAGGCGCTTGCGCGTCAGCGCCGAGCGCTTGATGTCGGCATGCGGGTCCAGCCCGGCCTGCACCAGCGTGGGCACGCCGGCCGGCGAGCCGATAGTGCCGGCGCGCACCGATTGCAGGGCGCGGATCTGGCCGCCGGTGATGGCGGTCTGCTGCGTGTTGGGCGCGCCGACGTTGACGCTGCCGCCCGCCGCGATGCTGCTCTGGCGGATCTCGCGTTCCACTTCCACGTTCTGGCCGGCGCTGATGATGGCGTTGGCGATGAAGCGGGCGCGCACTTCGCCGCCACAGACGATATGGGCGGTGCGCGCGGCGGCGTTGTTGGCGGTCTCGCCGGCGCCTTCCGGCATGGCCTCGGCCATGCCGATAATGCCGCCCTTGACCGTCACGTTGCCGCCGGCCTCGACCAGCGCGGCTTCCATGGTGCCGTTAACGACCACGTCGCCGGTCACCCGGACTTCCATTGTGGCGCTGATGTCGCCGCGCACCTGCAGCGAGCCTTCGAAATTGATGTTGCCGGTGGACAGGTCGACCGCGTCCACTTCGACCACCGGATTGACCTGCGCACCCTGGTGGATCAGCTTGGGCGAGCCGGCGATGGCGGCGCGCAGCAGATTGGGGTCCTCGGGGTCGATCTCGACGCCGGACATTTCGGCGTTGAACGGCGTGTCCGGCAGTTCTTCCGGCAGTACCGGCTGGCCCAGCACGTTGCGTCCGTCGATGCCGGGCAGCGGCGGAATGCGGCGCATCAGCGGCATGCCGGGCGTCACCAGCAGCAGGCTGCCGAGGTCGCGGTAGTCGATCTGCGCCAGTTCGTCCATTTCCTGGGCGCGCGGCTTGAGCCGGTCCAGCAGGCTCTCGAAGCGGGTGGGGGTGCCGCGCGTCGGCGGCGTGCCCTGGGCGATCAGCACGGTCTGGGCGCCGCCGCGTTCGACGGCCTCGGCCAGTTCCTGTTCCAGCACGCCATGGATGATGCCCTGGTCGGCGATGGCCTGGCGCAGCTCCGCCAGGCTCACCGGCTTGCCGCCCTTGGGCGGGTGCAGCGTGACCAGGGCCGACATGCAGGTGGCGTCCACTTCCAGGTCGAACGAGCCGTCGATCAGCTTGCCCACCGGGACCTGCACCGGTTCGGTGGCGTGGCGAGCCAGATCGATGAAGGCGATGACGGCGTGGTTGTCCAGCGCGTCGGTCGCCCAGCCTTGGGCGGTGGCCAGGGCGGCCAGGGCGTCCCAGCTTGGCAGGGAGGTGGGCGGCTTGGCGTCCGGGGCGTCCGGCGCGGTCGCCTGGGGCGCGGCATCCTGGATCGCGCCGTCCTGCGGCGCGGCGTCGCCGGCCTGGGCGTCTCCGGGCGTGCCGGCGGCGCTTTCCGTCACGGATGGCGGCCTGTAAATCGCCGTCAGGACGTTGGTATTGGCATCCAGCACTAGCTGGAGCGTGTTGTCTGCGCCCATCTCCGCCTCCCGCCCGGCGGTTCTCCGCCTGGGTTCATTCATTTAGTAATTAAACGAAATATTGCGACATATGTTAACCCAGGAAGCGGGGACTACTGCGCAGTAGTCCCCGACCGGCGGGCACAAAAGATCTAAATATGGCCCTTATTTCAGACCGATTGCCCCCCCATGCCGCGCTTGGCCCGCCATGGGGCAAGCGTGGCGGTGGCCGATTCACGGCCAGCGCGACGAGGGCACACAGGCCCTAGTCCATCGGCAGGAGCGACAAAGCGCACGTACCGGCTCAGCATAGGCGTTCGGTGCCCCTATCCCCTCGCTTGCCGCCGGAGCTTTCACGCCATGTCCCGATCCCTGCCTTCGCTGTCGCCCCTGCCGTGCCGCTGGCGCGCGGCTACGGCCAGCCTGGCCGTAGCCGCCATGCTGGCGGCGGCGGCGCTGGCACCGGCCGGCAGCGCCCGCGCCGACGAGATCTACCGCTACCGGGACCCGTTCGGCGTCTGGCGCGCCATGAAAGTGCCCAACGGCTACGCCAAGTACTACAAGCGCGCCCAGGCCCGTGGCGCCCTGCGTGGCACCCGCATCAAGGTCTGCCTGGAATGCGAGCCGCGCGCCGGCGACGGCGCCAGCCTGCTCGGGTTGCGCCTGCGCGCCGCGCGCTGGGGGCCGACGCCGCCGCCCACCGCGCACGACGAACTGATTGCGCAGGCGGCCAGGGATTCGGGGGTGGACCGGGCGCTGTTGACCGCCGTCATCGCGGTGGAATCCGGCTTTCGCAGCGACGCGCGCTCGCCCAAGGGGGCGCTCGGCCTGATGCAGTTGATGCCAGCCACCGCGGCCACGCTGCTGGTGTCGGATGACATCGAGAGGGCGCTGGTGGACCCCGCCACCAACGTGAAGGCGGGTTCAAGCCTGCTGCGCCGCCTGATCGACCAATATCCCGGCCGGCTCGACCTGGCGCTGGCGGCCTACAACGCGGGCGAAGGCGCAGTGCGCAAGTACGATGCGGTACCGCCCTACGCCGAGACCCAGCAATACGTGCGCGACGTCACCGCGCTATACCAGCATTACAAGACCCCTTAGCAGAACGGCCCGCGGCGGATGCCGGCGGGCCGTCAAGGGGACAGGCGCGGGCCCGGGCGGGCGCTCAGAGGCCCGCGAACACTTTTTCGGCGATATCCAGCGTGGCCTGGATGACGGCGTCGTCATGGGTGGCCGAGACGAAGCCGGCTTCGAAAGCCGACGGCGCGAAATGCACGCCGTGGTCCAGCATGGCGTGGAAGAAGCGGTTGAAGCGCGCCGTGTCGCAGGCCGAGACCTCGGCGAACGTGGCCGGCACCTTGTCGCTGAAATAGATGCCGAACATGCCGCCGACCGAGTCGGCCGAGAACGCCAGGCCGGCGGCGCGGGCGCGCTCCTGCAGGCCCTGGGCCAGTTTGGCGGTCTGCGCCGCCAGCTTGTCGTAGAAGCCGGGCGCGGCGATCAGGCGCAGCGTGGCCAGGCCGGCGGCCACGGCCACCGGGTTGCCCGACAGCGTGCCCGCCTGGTAGACGCCGCCCAGCGGCGCGATGTGCTTCATGATCTCGGCGCTGCCGCCGAAGGCGCCCACCGGCATGCCGCCGCCGATCACCTTGGCCAGCGTGGTCAGGTCGGGCTTGACGCCCGACAGGCCCTGCACGCCCTGCGGGCCGACGCGGAAACCGGTCATGACCTCGTCGAAGATCAGCAGCGCGCCGTGCTGCGTGCAGACCTCGCGCAGCCCTTCCAGGAAGCCGGCGGCCGGCTTGATCAGGTTCATGTTGCCGGCGATCGGCTCGACGATGATGCAGGCGATGTCGGCGCCGTGCTGGGCGAAGGCCTCGCGCACCGCGTCCAGGTTGTTGTATTCCAGGGTCAGCGTGTGTGAGACGAATTCGGGCGGCACGCCGGCCGAGCTGGGGTTGCCGAAGGTCAGCAGGCCCGAGCCGGCCTTGACCAGCAGGCTGTCGGAATGGCCGTGGTAGCAGCCCTCGAACTTGACGATCTTGTTGCGGCCGGTGGCGCCGCGCGCCAGGCGGATGGCCGTCATGGTGGCTTCCGTGCCCGAGCTGACCAGGCGCACCTGTTCCAGCGACGGCAGGCGCGCGATCAGCACTTCGGCCAGCTCGATCTCGGCCTCGGTGGGAGCGCCGAACGACAGGCCGTTGACAGCCGCGTCCTGCACCGCGCGCACCACGTCCGGGTGCGAGTGGCCCAGGATGGCCGGGCCCCACGAACCGACGTAGTCGATGTACTGCTTGTCTTCCGCATCCCACACGTACGGCCCCTGCGCGCGCTTGATGAAGCGCGGCGTGCCGCCCACGGAGCGGAAGGCGCGCACGGGCGAGTTGACGCCGCCGGGGATGCTGCGGCTGGCGCGTTCGAAAAGCTGGGCGTTACGGGACATGGCGGTCAGGGCTTCTGGTTGCGGTTGATGGAGTAGGGCGCGGCGCAGGCCGCGGCGGCGGCGCGGATGGCGGGCGCCTCGAACAGGCCGGTGATGACGGCGACCGAATCGGCGCCGGCGGCAGCCACCAGGGCCGCGTTCTCGGGCGTGATGCCGCCGATGGCGACCACCGCGGGGCGCGGCGCGTCGCGTTCCTCGACCAGGGCGCGGGCCTCGGTCAGCACCGACAGCGGCGCGCGCACCGTGTCCGGCTTGACGCGCGAGGGGAACATGGCGCCGAAGGCGATGTAGTCGGCGCCGGCATCGAGCAGTTCGCGGGCGCGGCCCAGGTCGTCGTAGCTGGAGCCGCCCAGGATCAGGTCGGGGCCGGCCTCTGCGCGGATGCGGGCCAGGCTGTCGTCGTCGCGGCCGACGTGGGCGCCGTCGGCGCCGACTTCCAGCGCCAGGCGCCAGTCGTCATTGATGAGGAACACCACCCCGAGTTCGCGGCACAGCGGCGCCAGGGCGCGCGCCTGTCCGGCGCGCACGGCGTCGGGCACGTCCTTGCGGCGCAGTTGCAGTGCCCGCATGCCGCCCTCGGCGGCCTGGCGCACCGCGCGCAGCAGGCGCTCGGTGTCGTCCCATTCAGGCGTGACGCCGTACAGGCCGGTGGGAAAACGCAGGGCTTTCATTGCGGTTGGATCCGGTTGGGAATGCGCCGGCCCATGCCCGGCAGGAAGCTGGCGGCGACCGCCGCGTCGGCGTGGGCCAGCCCCAGGCGCACCGCCTCGGGCATTTCCAGGCCGCGCGCCAACTGGGCGGTGATGGCGGTGGCGGCCAGGCCGCCGGCATCGCCATTGCGATCGGGCGGAGCCTGCCAGGGCAGGGTGGTGGTCTGGCCATTGGGGCCGAGCAGCACGTTGGCATAATGGCCAGGCCGCTGCGGGCTGCCCAGCACCAGCACCCATTCGGCGCCGGCCGCGACCAGCGCATGCATCGGCGAAGGTGCGTCCCCGATATCGATGTCGCCGTCGGCGTGCCATTGCGCCAGGCGCAGGTGCTCGACGACCAGCAGGTCGGTCTGCGGCAGCACCAGCTCGAGCACGGCGGCCAGCAGGTCATCGGCCTCGTCCTCGTCGGCGGCGTCGGCCGGCACCTGGGCGCGCTGGCCCAGATGCAGCACCAGCGGCACCTGGCTGTAATCGGCCGCTACCTGGGCGGCTACGCTTGCCGTTTCGGCGGTGTATAGTCCGCCCACCTTGATGGCCTGCACCGGCATGTCCTCGAGCAGGCAGCGGGCCTGGTCGTCCAGCAGGTCGGGTGAAACGGGATGGATTTCTTCGATGCCGGCGGTATCCTGCACGGTCAATGCCGTGACGGCCGCCAGGCCATGACAGCCCAGGCGGGCGCAGGTGACGGCATCCGCGGGCAAGCCGTCGGCGCCCGACGGGTCGAGCGGGCCGAAGACCAAAACGAGAGGGGGAGTAACGGGGGCCACGTGGACAGCGCTAGAGTTGGGGTACCCGGACTCATTTTGCGGAGAATCAGGGGAACCCCTATTGGGTTTCGGTAAGATTGTCCCCATTCTAATGGATGCCTCCCGCCTTTGCCCTGTAGCGGGGATGACGGCGGGAAATTGATGTAAGAGAGAGCTATGCGTACTTGGATGTGTCTGATTTGCGGCTGGGTCTACGACGAAGAGGCCGGCCTGCCCGACGAAGGAATCGCGCCCGGCACCCGCTGGGAAGACGTGCCGCCGAACTGGGTCTGTCCCGAATGCGGCGCCCGCAAAGAGGACTTCGAACTGATGGAAATCTGAAACCCGCAGCGCCGACGTATTCCGCCAAGGCTTGCAACGAGGGGGCGGCCATGTCCGCTCCGCGCTTCCGACGGGCCACGCCATGGTGGCGGCCCCCGGCTCTATCAGACTACCCACAGAGGGGTTGCCATGACGGAAAAACACCACGAAGAGGCCAGCACGCAGGCCGCCAACTTCGCCAACCAGTTCCTGATCGCCATGCCGGGCATGGTCGAAGGCAGCCTGGCCGGCTCGGTCATCTACATCTGCGAACACACTGAGCGCGGCGCCCTGGGCCTGGTCATCAACCGGCCCACCGACCTGACGCTCGGCACCTTGTTCGAACGCATCGACCTGGCGCTCGAAATCGGCCCCGTCAAGGACACGCTGGTGTTCTTCGGCGGTCCGGTGCAGACCGACCGCGGTTTCGTGTTGCATGCGCCCGCCGGCGACTACAGCTCCAGCATCAAGCTGGGCGAAATGGCCCTGACCACCTCGCGCGACGTGCTGCAGGCCGTGGCCGACGGCAACGGCCCCGCCCGCATGCTGGTCACGCTGGGTTACGCCGGTTGGGGCGCCGGCCAGCTCGAAAGCGAAATGGGCCAGAACGCCTGGCTGTCGGTTGGCGCCGACGACCACATCATCTTCGACGTGCCGCCCGAAGAACGCTACCCCGCCGCCCTCAAGCTGCTGGGCATCGATCCGGTCATGCTGGCCGGCGACGCGGGCCATGCCTGAAGAAACCCTGCTGGCGTTCGATTTCGGCGAGAAGAAAATCGGCGTGGCCATCGGCAATACGCTGACGCGCCATGCGCGGCCGCTGGAGATCATCTTCAGCGAGGTGCGCGACGTGCGCTTTGCCCGCATCGAGGCGCTGCTGCGCGAATGGCAGCCGCACCGCGTGGTGGTCGGCCTGGCGCTCGACAGCGATGGCGGCGAACAGCCCGCCACCGCGCGGTGCCGGCGCTTTGCCAACCAGTTGCACGGCCGCTTCGGCGTCGCGGTGGAACTGGTCGACGAGCGCGGCTCCAGCATGGAGGCGCAGCGCCTGCTGGGCACCCACGCGGCCGACGACGCCATGGCGGCCGCGGTCATCCTGCAACGCTACCTGGACAAGCCGCCGGCGCCCTGACGCCGGCGCCGGCCCGCGCATGCTCAATCCGCAACTCGACCGCCACGGTGAACTGATTCATCTGCTGACGACGGAAGGGTTGCCGCGCCGCCATGTCGAGCGCCTGCTCGACATGGC